>DAORHS010000013.1:0-17354 GCA_035438165.1 Prosthecobacter sp. | reverse complement strand
GCCCCGATGTCAAAGGCGGTGCCGCCGGCGGCTACTGGAATCTTCTGCAGGCCCCCAACCTCAACCACCGCTGCGAAATCACCGCCGGAGTCCTCAATGACGATTGCGTCCGCATCCTCAAAGAATTCTTCGCCGAAGCCAGACGTCGTCGGGCAGAAGGCATTGAGCATAAAAAAGGCATCGGCAAAGAAGCGGGAGACGGCGTGGTATTTGACGGGCCGTGATCACTCCTCACCCGCAAAACTCGCCACCACCTTCGGTTCCTCGCCAGCCTTGAGCGAAAACACCTCGCAGCTCGCGGCGAAGGCGTCGGCGGCGTAGCGTTCGGCGAGGTCGGCGGTGAATTCCTGGAGGATGTCGGACCGTGCGGGAAAGACGTAGAGCGCGTGGCGATCCGGTGCCGCAATCCAGATCTCCTTCCCGAAGAGCTCCTCGAACAGCTTGGGCAGAGATGGGGCGAGGAGCAGGGTGGCGTAGAGCGGTGATTCGCCGCGATAGACGGCGTAGGCGATTTTGCCATCCTCACCCTTGATGAGTTCAGGTTTGAGCAGCCGCAGGCGCTTGTCGGCCGCCGTCTTGGCACGTTCGGCAAAAGATTCGATGCTCAGGCCGAGCTTGGTGAAGGATTCCCCCGTGTAAGACTCGACACCCCCGAGGGCTGAGGAGGACTCCCGATAGGGAGTAAACACGGTCTGCTGCGAGTTCGGCGGGGTGATGGAGTGGGCGGTGCGCATGGCCTTCGGTTCCGGCATGAGCAGGAGGGACTCGAGTTTGCGCTCCGGCATGACAGGCTGCTGGGCGAGGGCGGCGTGCCAGGTGAAGAGTAGAAGGCAGAGGGGGAGGCGCATGGCGGCCTGACTGTGGCGGGGACTGGCGGTGACGCAAATGCGGCTGAGGCCGCTTTGTTCGTTCCTGTGATCCTGTGAATAAGTATAAGAAGCGAGCGGGCATGCCAGAAGCGGCTTCAAGGGCGAAAAAACGAATGAAGAGGGCGGTTTGTGGCCGTGGGATGCCTGAAAGAGGGGAAACGGGAGGGAAATTATTTCAAAAAGCCTGAAATACTGCTTGCGAGGGCTGGGGGACTCGCCAGAATGCGCGCTCCCAAGGCCCAGCCTCCTTCGTGAAGCTGGTAGATCAAGGCGCTCCACGGAGCGCCTTCATTATCGGAGCCAGAACCGGAAAAGTCTGCGCGTGCTCACTGTGAGCATGGCGCGCTGTCTTCCGAAACCGGCTCCGAATAAAAGCCGAGGATTACAGCTCTTTCACACCATGCCCACCATCAATCAACTCGTCAGACACGGCCGCAAAGACAAGGCGGTAAAGTCGAAGTCTCCCGCGCTTGCCAAGTGCCCGCAGCGTCGTGGCGTCTGCCTCCAGGTGATGACCCGCACACCGAAGAAGCCCAACTCCGCTCTTCGTAAGGTGGCCAAGGTGCGCCTCACCAACGGTTTCGAAGTCATCGCCTACATTGGTGGTGAAGGTCACAATCTCCAGGAGCACTCGATTGTTCTCGTGCGTGGCGGACGTGTGAAGGATTTGCCCGGTGTGCGTTACCACATCGTTCGTGGCACCCTTGACTGCCTTGGCGTTGATGCCCGTCGTCGCGGCCGTTCCAAATACGGCGCGAAACGCCCGAAGGCCGGTGCCGCAGCCGCTGCTGCGAAGAAGAAATAATTTCCGCTGATTTCACCCTCCATCTCATCCAGTCATGGCCCGCAGAAAACGCGTTTATAACAAAGAAGTCCGCAAGGACAGCCGCTACGACAGCGAACTCGTTGCCGCCCTCATCAGCAACATCATGCTCGATGGCAAAAAGTCGCTCGCCGAGCGCATCGTTTACTCCGCCATTGAGGCGCTCAACGACAAAACTGACAGCGTTGATCCTTTGGAGCTGTTCAACCGTGCCATCGACAACACCAAGCCTCGTGTGGAGGTCAAGGCCCGCCGCGTGGGTGGTGCCACCTATCAGGTGCCGCTGGAAGTCTCCCCCCGCCGTCAGGAATCCCTCGCCATGCGCTGGATCGTTGGTTTCGCCCGTGGCCGCAAAGGCCAGGCCATGCACCGTGCGCTGGCCAATGAGCTGAAAGATGCCGCCCAAGGGCAGGGGAACGCCGTCCGCAAGCGCGATGATGTGCACAAGCAGGCGCAGGCCAACCGCGCGTTCGCCCATTTCCGCTTCTAAGCGAGATCACTTCACCTTTTTTCGTCCACTTTTCGTTTTTCCGACCCATGTCGAACCCCAACTCCCCCAACCGCGAATTCCCTCTTGAGCGCACCCGGAACATCGGGATCTGCGCGCACATTGACGCGGGCAAGACCACACTCACCGAGCGCGTCCTGTTTTACACAGGCATGATCCACAAGATCGGCGAGGTGCATGACGGTGCTGCCACGACGGACTGGATGGAACAGGAAAAAGAGCGTGGCATCACGATCACGTCCGCCGCCGTGACCGCGAGCTGGAAGCAGCTCAAGGAAGAGGGTGTTTACAAGTCCCGCGAGATGGAAAACATGCGCGTGAACATCATCGACACCCCTGGCCACGTGGACTTCACCGCCGAGGTGGAACGTTCCCTGCGCGTGCTGGACGGTGCGATCTTCGTGCTTTGTGGTGTGGCCGGTGTGCAGCCGCAGTCGGAAACGGTTTATCGCCAGGCTGAAAAATATCGTGTTCCGCGCATTGCGTTCGTGAACAAGATGGACCGCACGGGAGCCAACTTTGACAACGTGGTCAAAGATGTCCGTCAGAAGCTCGGCGCCCCCGCCTTCCCAATCCTCATCCCGATCGGTGCCGAGGAGGATCTCATCGGACAGATTGATGTGGTGAACCAAAAGGCCATCATCTATTCCGACGACGAAAAGTTTGGTTCCAAGTACACGGTTCGTGACTTGCAGGGTGATGAAGTTGCCAAGGCCAAGACGGCTTATGCTGAACTGCTCGACGCAGTTTGCAGTGCTGATGACGAACTCGGCATGATGTTCCTCGAAGAACAGCCGATCACACCGGTTGAACTCAAGGCCGGCCTTCGCCGCGCCGTGATCGCCAACAAGATCATCCCGATGGCCGGTGGTTCGGCCTTCAAGAACAAGGGCGTGCAGTATCTGATTGACGCCGTCATCGACTATCTTCCAGGTCCCCTCGATATTGAGCCGCAAAAGGGGCACGTGGTCGATGAGCCTGAAAACGTCATTGAAGCCAGGCCGGACGACAACGGCAAGTTCATTGCTCTCGGCTTCAAACTCTGGTCCGACAAATTTGGACGCCTCGTGTTCTTCCGTGTGTATTCCGGCAAGGTCTCAAAAGGAGACACCATCTACAATCCACGCACCCGCAAGTCTGAGCGCGTGGGGCGTTTGATCCAGATTCAGGCCGCCGTCCACAAGGATATTGACTGCTGTTATTCTGGTGACATCGCCGCCCTCGTCGGGGTGAAGGATGTCCGCACCGGTGACACCTTCTGCGATGAAAGTCTCGAAGTTCTCCTCGAGCCGCCAACCTTCCCCGAGCCGGTTATTTCCATGGCTGTCGAGCCGAAGACCAAGGGTGATCAGGAAAAGATGGGCAACGCCCTCCAGCGCCTCTCTGAAGAAGATCCGACGTTCTTCGTCAAGACGGACGAAGAAACCGGTCAGACCATCATCGCCGGCATGGGCGAGCTGCATCTTGAAATTCTCTGCGACCGCCTCAAGCGCGAGCACAAGGTCGAAACCAACACTGGCAAGCCGCAGATCGCCTACCGCGAGACGCTCACCAAGGAAGCCGACGGTGAAGGCAAGCTCGTGAAGCAGTCCGGTGGTCGTGGTCAATACGGCCATGTGATCATCAAGGTCCGCCCCGGTGAAAAAGGTTCCGGCATCGTCGTCGAAAACAAAGTCGTCGGCGGAACCATCCCGAAGGAGTTCATCAATCCTGCCAAGGCAGGTTGCGTCGAGGCCGCCCTCAACGGCATCATCGCCGGCTATCCGGTGATCGACATGCACATCGACCTCATTGACGGATCCAGCCATGATGTGGACTCCAATGAAAACGCCTTCAAGATGGCGGGCATCTTTGCGGTGAAAGACGCGCTGAAGAAGGCCAAGTGCATCCTGCTTGAGCCCATCATGGCCGTGGAAGCCTCCACTCCGGAAGACTACCAGGGCGACATCATGGGTGACCTTAACCGCCGCCGTGGCAAAATTCAGGGCATGGACACCCGCGGTGCATCCGCGATCCTTCGTGCTGAAGTGCCGCTGGCTGAAATGTTCGGTTATTCCACCGCCATCCGCACCCTTTCCTCCGGCCGTGCCAGCTACTCCATGCAGCCCTCGCACTTTGAGCAGGTGCCGCAGCAGATCGTTGAGCAGATCGTCGAACAGCGCGGAGGCTCCAAGGCATAAGGCCTGTCTGCCCTTTACAAACCCATCACCTCACGGACCCCGTCATGACTAATCAACGCATCAGAATCCGCCTCCGCGCGTATGACTACCGCGTGCTCGACAAGAGCACGGCAGACATCGTCGAAACCGCGAAGCGCACCGGCGCCCGGGTCGCAGGCCCCATCCCGCTGCCAACGCGCATCGAGAAGTTCACCGTGAACCGCTCCCCGCACGTCGATAAGAAGTCGATGGACCAGTTCGAAATCCGCACGCACAAGCGCCTGCTGGACATCGTGGACCCTACCTCCCGCACCGTGGACGAGCTCAAGAAGCTCAATCTGCCTTCCGGCGTGGACATCACCATCAAGATCTAACTCGATCATTACTTTTAAAAACAGGAGGACACACCCATGAGTCTCGGATTGATCGGTAAAAAACTCGGAATGACCAAAATTTACGATGCCAAAGGCGATGCAGTTTCCGTCACGGTCGTCGATGTGAGCGGCAACACCATTCTTCAGGTGAAGCGCAGCGATGGCAAAGACAAGTACAGCGCCGTCCAGGTCGGCTATGGCGACCAGTTGAAGGACTCCCGCGTCACCAAGCCATTGCTTGGCCACTTCAAGAAGCACGGTTGCACGACCGCCAAGCGCATCGTCAAAGAATTCCGCCTCACCGGCGACGACCAACTGCCTGCGGCAGACGCCAAGCTCGATGCGGGCCTGTTTAGCAACGGGCAGATCGTTGATGTCATCGGCCACACCAAAGGCAAAGGTTTCCAAGGCGTCGTCAAGCGCTGGAACTTTGCCGGACAGCCCGCCTCCCACGGCCACATGATGCATCGTCGTCCTGGTTCCATTGGCTGCCGTCTCACTCCCGGCTTGGTCTGGAAGAATCAGAAGATGCCCGGCCATGACGGCACCACCCGCTGCACCACGCAGAATCTGGTCGTCGTGCAAAGCCGTCCCGAAGAAGGCATCCTGCTCATCAAAGGCGCGCTCCCCGGCAACAAAGGCAGCATCGTTGTGGTGCGCCCCGGCAAAAAGGCCGTCGCCAAGAAATAATTACGAGGAACTGAATCATGTCCGCGACCATTCTCTCAGCCGACGCCGCCAAGGCGGCCAACATCCAACTGACCGAGGGCTACAAAGGCTCCCAGGCGCTCAGTGACACTCTGGTGGCCTATCGTGCCAACCGCCGTCAGGGCAATGCCCACACCAAAAACCGCTCTGAAGTTTCCGGCTCCGGCAAGAAGCTCTGGAACCAGAAAGGAACCGGCAATGCCCGTATGGGCAGCAAGCGTTCCCCCATCTGGAGCGGTGGTGGTGTCGTCTTCGGTCCGCGCAACACGACTGTTTGGGCGAAAAAGATCCCCAAGAGCACCAAAAAGCTCGCCCTGCGCGCCGCTTTGACCGCCCGCATTCTGGACGGTGAAGTGCTCACCGTTGGCAGCTTTGCCGTGGCTGATGGCAAGACCAAAAGCTTCATCGCCGCCGTCAATGACCTGACCACCGCGAAGAATGTGCTGCTCATCGGCAAAGGCTTTGATGAACTCACCTTCCGCGCCGGACGCAACGTCCAAAACGTCCAGCTCATCTCCGCTGACGACGTGAACGCCGAACACATCCTCCGCTACCGCAGCGTGGTTGTGACCGGTGAAGCCCTTGAAACCCTTGCCAAGAGGACTGCCTGATCATGAAAGACCTTCACAAAGTCATCAAAACCATCCGTCTCAGCGAAAAAGCCACGCTGCTGGGCGAACAGAACAACGAGTACGTGTTCTCCGTCGATGTCGATGCCACCAAGATCGACATCAAGCAGGCGGTTGAAAAACTCTTTGGCAAGAAAGTCACCGGCGTCCGCACGGCCAACTACGATGGCAAAGCCCGTCGTGAACGCCGCGCCGATTACGGCCGCACCAATCACTGGAAGAAGGCCATCGTCCGTCTCAAGGCGGGTGAAAAGTTCGACCTCGCGTAAACCCAGGCACGCAACCCTTTAACTCATCCTACCGTCATGGCGCTGAAAACATTCAAGCCAACCACGCCCACCAATCGCTACAAAGAGTGGAACTCCTTCGAGGAGATCACCAAGCACTCTCCGGAGAAGAGCCTCACCGTGGCCCTCCGCAAATCCGGTGGCCGCAACAACACTGGCCGTATCACCTGCCGTCACATCGGCGGTGGTCACGACAAGCGTTATCGTCTCATCGACTTCAAGCGCTCCCGTCGTGATGAAGCTGCCAAGGTGGTCGGCATCGAGTATGACCCGAATCGCTCGGCACGCATCGCCCTGGTCGAATACAAAGACGGTCAGCGCGCCTACATCCTCGCCCCGAACGCCCTCGCAGTGGGCGCGTCCGTGATGGCCGGTGAAAAGGCCGCTCCTGAAGTGGGCAACGCTCTTCCCCTGAGCAAGATCCCTCTCGGTACTTCGATCCACAACATCGAACTCTCTCCCGGCAAAGGTGGCGTCGTCGCCCGTGCCGCCGGTCAGGCCGCCGTGCTTTCCAACCGTGAAGGTGATTTCGCCCTCGTGCGCATGCCTTCCGGCGAAATCCGCAAGATCCTCTCCGTCTGCTACGCCACGATCGGCCAGGTCGGCAATGTCGAGCATATGAACGTCGTCAGCGCCAAGGCGGGCCGCACCCGCTGGCAGGGCACCCGCCCGACCGTCCGCGGCATGTGTATGAACCCGATCGACCATCCGAACGGTGGTGGTGAAGGACGTTCCAAGTCCGGTGGTGGTCGTCAGCACCTCCTCAGCCCATGGGGCCACGCGAAGGGTGAGAAGACCCGCAACAAGAAGAAGGCGACGAACAAGCTCATCGTTCAGTCCCGTCACGCCAAGAAGTAACCCATTTTTCACTCAAGCACTCTCATGGCACGCTCCCTCAAAAAAGGTCCCTTCGTTCAGCAAGCTCTCCTCGACAAGGTGGACAAGCTCAACGACGCCAAGCAGAAACGCCCCATCAAAACCTGGGCACGTTCCTCCATGGTCACTCCTGATCTCGTTGGTCACACATTCCTCGTTCACAACGGCAAGGATTTCGTCTCCGTCTATGTGACCGAAAACATGGTGGGGCATCGCCTTGGCGAGTTCGCCCTGACCCGTCTCTTCAAATCCCACGGTGCCGTCACCGTCAAGGCTGCCAAGTAATCTCCCAGCACCGAGAAATTCATGTCAATTAGCACCTCCATCACCCGCACCACCCTCTCGCTGCTTCTCGCGGCGGGCGTGTCTGGTTTGCGTGCGGATGACAGGCTCGAGTTGCAGGAACTTCACACGACGCTGCAGGTTGCCGCAGCCAAGATCCAGGCACTCGAAGCCCAGGCGCTTGCCTCCAAGGATAAAAACGACGCGCTGGCTCAGAGCGCTGCTGCCGCCAACGCCGAAAGCAACGAACTCAAAGACCGCTACGAGAAGCTGCGCGGCCTGCTCGAAGGTCTCGGAGTTGGCGCTCTCGAGAACTCCAAGGATCAGACACAGGAGCGCCTGCTCGGGGCCCTGAGCGATCTGCGCATCATGAAGGAGCAGCGCGACGAACTCGCGAATGCGTTGATCGAACTGGCCGAGTCCGGCATGGGCCTCATGAAAAGCGCCCAGAATGCCGATCCCGCCGCCGCTGACCGCCTCAACAAGGCCATCACGCTGGCCGACGCGGCATTGGTCAAAGCCGGCGGCTCCCAGAGCGGCCAGATGGTTGGCGACCTTCAAAATGCCCGTGTGGTGAGCCTGAAGAATGAACTCGGCATCGCGGTGCTTTCCATCGGTGCCAAAGACGGGGTGAAGCCCGGCATGCCCTTTGAAATTTTCCGCGAGGACAAGCCCATCGCCAAAGTCCTCGTTACTGAAGTACGCAATTCCGTTTGTGGTGCCGTGGTCCAGGAACTGGCCAGCACCAACGATCCCGTCCGCGTGGGCGACCGGGGTCGCGTCGATCTCAACAAATCCCTCTAAAGAAGAAGTCTCGAACCCCCTCGCTTTATGTCCGTCCGTTCCGTCCTCAAATACGCCAGGATCTCCTCGCAGAAAGCCCGTCAGGTCACGCGCGCCATCACTGGCATGCCCGTTTCCCAGGCGTTGAGCGTTCTCGACTTCACCCCGAAAAAAGCCGCTTTCCTTGTGGGCAAAACTCTTCGTTCCGCCATCGCGAACGCCGAGAACAACCACGAGCAGGATGCTTCCGAATTCATTGTGCAGTCCGCCATCGCCACGCCTGGTCCGGTGCTGAGCCGCATCATGCCACGTGCCCGTGGTTCCGCCGCTCCGATCAAGAAGCGCATGACTCACATCACCGTCATCATCGGCGCCCCGAAGGCCGAAGAAGCCAAAGCTGAAGGCGAGAAGAAGGCTCCCAAGTCCGCCCGCCGCAGCGCTCCTGCCAAGAAAAAGGCAGCCAAGTCTAAAAAAGCCTCTGAATAACCGCAACGCCACCGAACCGCACCTCCTCACCTTATGGGACAGAAAGTAAATCCGATCGGCTTCCGCCTCGCAGTCAGCAAAGACTGGCGCTCCAAGTGGTATGCACCTGAAAAAGAGTATGCAGACTCGCTCCACAGTGATCTGGCCATCCGCAGCTATCTCAAGGAGAAGCTCATGCAGGCCGCGATCTCAAAAATCGTCATCGAGCGCGCCTGGAACCAGGTCCGCGTGACGCTTCACACCGCCCGTCCGGGTCTCGTCATCGGCCGCAAAGGCCAGGAAATCGACGTCATGAGCCAGAAGGTTTCCGAAATGTGCGGTGGCAAGCAGGTGAAGATCGACATCTTCGAAATCAAGCAGCCGGAACTCGACGCCCAGCTCGTCGCCGAAGCCGTCGCCGTTCAGCTTGAACGTCGTATCTCCTTCCGCCGCGCCATGAAACGCTCCCTGCAGACCGCCATGGACATGGGCGCAGACGGCATTCGTCTCCGCTGTGCTGGCCGTCTCGGTGGCGCGGACATCGCCCGTGCGGAACAGTACCGCCAGGGCAAGGTGCCTCTTCAGACCCTCCGTATTCCGATCGATTATGGCTTCGCCGAAGCCCGCACCGTCTATGGCATCATCGGTGTGAAGTGCTGGCTGAACCGTGGCAACGCTCCTGAAACCGGTGTTTCCCGTCCTGGCGGTGACCGTCGTCCACGTAACAACGACCGCGGTGGTGATCGTCGTCCTGGTGCTCCCGGCCCTCGTGGGGGTGATCGCGGTCGCGGTGGAAACCAAGGTTATGGCTCTCCCGCTCCGGCCCCCGCGCCTGCGCCAGAAGCAGCACCTGCCCAGGCATAACTGCCCAACCCTTTTGAACTAAACCCCTTTCACAGGACAGAGACGTATGGCCCTTCTTCCAAGCAGAGTAAAATATCGCAAATCGCAGCGCGGCAATCGCGGTGGCAACGCCACCAGCGGCAACAAGCTGGACTTCGGTGAATTCGGACTTCAGACCCTTGAGCGTGGCTGGATCAAGAACATCCACATTGAGGCCTGCCGCGTCGCCATCACCCGCTTCCTCAAGCGTAAGGGCAAGGTTTTCGTCCGCATTTTCCCGCACAAGCCCGTCACCCAGCGTCCGCCTGAAGTTCGAATGGGCAAGGGCAAGGGCTCTCCGGAATTCTGGGTGGCCGTGGTCCTTCCGGGGCATATGCTGTTTGAGATTTCCGGCGTGAATGAGGCCACCGCACGTGAAGCCAGCCGCCTCGCCGCCACGAAGCTCGGCCTGCGCTGCCGCTTCGTCAGCCGCGAAAGCCTCCACAAATAAACAACGCGAACTGCGAACTGAATTATGAAGATCAAAGAACTCCGTGAATCGACTGTGGAAGAGCTTTCCGCACGCCGTCGCGAACTCAAGCAGGAGGCGCTCAATCTGCGCGTCCAGCAGGGCGCCGGTGGCGGCCAGCTCGAGAATCCCGCCCGCCTGCGTCACATCCGCCGCGAAATCGCCCGCATCGAAACCATCATCACCGAGCGCTCCCGCACTGCGGCCGCCAAGAAGGCCGCTTGATCCGGTCATCCACCCCCTGAAGCATCTCTAATATCATGAGCGAGACCACCGCAGCAGCCCCTGCCGCCCCCGAAAAGAAGCCTGTGCGCAAGACGCGCGTCGGCGTCGTGGTGTCCGACAAAATGACGAAGACCATCGTCGTGGAAGTCGAACGCCGCGTTCCGCACCCCCTGTTCAAGAAAATCGTCCGCCGGACCTCCAAGTTCTACGCCCACGACGAAGCCGAACAGGCCAAGATTGGCGACAAGGTGCTCATCGCCGAGACCCGCCCGCTGTCCAAGCTGAAGCGCTGGGAACTTCTGGAAGTTCAGAAGCATTAATTCGCAATTTGAACCCCTTAACCTGACCAGGAGAAACAGCTTATGTTGCAAATGGAGTCCTCAATCCCGGTGGCTGACAACACCGGTGCCCGACTGGCCACGATGATCGGCGTGCTCGGCAAGAAAAACACCCGCTTCGCCTACGTTGGCGACATCATCACCGCCCACGTCCGTGAATCCACGCCGACCGCCGCCGTGAAGAAGGGCGAAGTCGTCCGCGCCGTGATCGTGCGCACCTCGCACCCCATCCGTCGCACGGATGGTTCGATCCTGCGTTTCGACCGGAACGCCATGGTCATCATCGACAAGGACAACAACCCGCGCGGCACCCGCATCTTTGGCCCTGTGGCCCGTGAGCTGCGCGACAAAAACTTCATGAAGATCGTTTCCCTCGCACCCGAAGTGCTGTAACCCCATGAGCCGTACCAAGACCCACGTTAAAAAAGGCGACAATGTCGTCGTCATTTCAGGAGCCGCCAAAGGCGCCCAGGGCGTTGTCCTGGAAGTGCAGCCAGGCAAGGGCCGGGTGCTCGTCGAAGGCGTGCGCATGATCAAAAAAGCGATCAAGCCCACCCAGCAGAACCAGGCCGGTGGCTTTCAGGAAAAAGAAGGCCCCATCCACATCTCCAACGTCAAGCGCGTCGATGCGCCCGTGAAAGAGAAGAAAAAGAAAGTTGCCAAGAAGAAGGCCAAGGCCTAAATCCCCGCCCCCCATTTGCCTCCCCCTTCGCCATCGTCGCTCCGCACGGTGCGATCATCGAAGGAAAGGCGGCACAGCCCGAAACTGAATCATGGAACATACCCTACAGACCCTCTACAAAGAAAAGCGCAACGAGCTCAAAACACAGCTCGGTCTTGCCAACATCCACGAAGTCCCCAAGCTTGAAAAAATCGTCGTCAACTGTGCTGTCGGCAGCCAGGGCGAACGCAAGCAGGCGATCGAAGACGCGGTGAACGAAGTGACCCTCATCACCGGTCAGAAGCCGATCATCACCAAGAGCAAGAAGGCCATCGCCAACTTCAAGCTGCGTGAAGGTGAAAACGTCGGCGTCAAGGTCACCCTTCGCGGTGGCAAGATGTATGACTTCATGATGCGTCTTGTGCGCACCGCCATTCCTCGCATTCGTGACTTCCGTGGTGTCGCCCCCCGTGCCTTTGACGGTCGTGGCAACTACACGCTCGGCGTTGCTGAACAGTCGATCTTCCCGGAGATCGAACTCGACAAGATCAAGCGCCCCCTGGGTTTTGACATCACCTTCGTCACCAGCACGAACAACGACGATCATGCCCGTGAAATGCTGCGCACCCTGGGCATGCCCTTCCGCACCCGCACAGCTCAACCGAAGAAGGAAGATGGCGCTGAAGCCGCCGCATAATTCAAACACCCGGACACACTCAGCGTCATGACCGACCCGATCTCAGATTTTCTCACGCGCATCCGCAACGCCTGCTCCGCGCAGCAGGAGCAGGTGCTCATTCCCTTCTCCAAGATGAAGGCCGAACTCTCCCGCATTCTGCAGGAAGAGGGCTACATCTGGGGCTATGAAGTGGACACCAGCGCCACCCATCCCCGCCTCAAGCTCAAGCTCAAGTATCAGGACAAGGCTGCCGTCATCCGCAAGATCGACCGCGTCAGCAAGCCTGGTCTGCGTAAATACGTCGGCAGCGACGAGATCCCTCGCGTGCTTGGCGGTCTGGGCATCTCCATCCTTTCCACACCGCGTGGCATCATGACCGGTGCCAAGGCCCGCAAGGCCAAGGTCGGCGGTGAACTTCTCGCCACCGTCTGGTAAACCTCCAACCCGTCACAACCCTCATGTCACGCGTAGGCAAACAAATCATTTCCATTCCAGACAAGGTCACCATCAAAATCGGTGACGACCGCTCGGTGCAGGTCAAAGGCCCCAAAGGCGAGCTCGGCTGGACCCTTCCTCTTGGCGTCAAGGTGAACTCCGATGCCAAAACCATCAACGTCACCCGCGATTCGGAAGACCGCCGTGTGCGCGCCCTTCATGGCACCACGCAGCGTCTCATCTCGAACATGATCATCGGCGTCAGCGAAGGATACACCCGCAACCTCGAAATCCACGGCGTCGGCTTCCGCGCTGCGGTCAAAGGTTCGAACATCGACCTCCAGCTTGGCCAGTCCCATGACCGTCTGCATCCCATCCCCAAAGGAGTGAAGGTGACCGTCACTGAAAACACCAAGATCGCCATCGAAGGCATCGACAAACAGGTGGTTGGCCAGCTGGCCGCCGACATCCGCGCCTATTATCCGCCGGAGCCTTACAAGGCCAAGGGCGTGCGCTACGTGGGTGAACACATCCGCCGCAAAGCCGGCAAGTCCGTCAAATAATCTCCGGAGATACTCATCATGGCTCTTACCAATCGCAAAGACATCCGCGCTCGCATTCACAAGCGCATTCGTCGCAAGCTCAGCGGCACCGCCGAGCGTCCCCGCCTCGCTGTTTACTTTTCAAACACCAACGTTTACGCCCAGGTCATCGACGACGAGGCCGGCAAGACGATCGTTTCGGCCTCCACCAAGGAGAAAGGTTACGGCGCCGGCAAGGCCAACGTCGAGAACGCAACCAAAGTGGGTGCTCTCCTTGCGGAGCGCGCCATCGCCAAAAACGTTTCCGAAGTGGTCTTTGACCGCGCCGGGTTCATCTATCACGGCAAGGTCAAGGCCCTCGCTGATGCCGCCCGTGAAAAGGGCCTGAAATTCTAATCCACCCGCATTCCTCTCTATTATGGCCGATGAAACAGTAATTCTTGAGACCCCGCCGGTGGAAGTCCCCTCAGTGGCAGCAGCCGTCGAGACCGCTGCGCCCGCCCCAGCCCCCCAGTCCGCCTGGCGTGGTCGTGATGATCGTGCGCCGCGCGAAACGGACGGCGTGGAAAAAGTCGTGCACATCAACCGATGCGCCAAGGTGGTCAAAGGCGGTCGCCGCTTCAGCTTCAGCGCGCTTGTCGTGTCTGGTGATGCCAAGGGCCGGGTCGGATGCGGATTTGGCAAGGCCAATGAAGTCTCCGACGCCATCAAAAAGGCCACCGAGGCCTCCCGCAAAAACATGTACGCGGTCTGCCTCAAGGACAGCACCATTCCTCACGAGGTGACCGGTGCTCATGGCGGTGGATTCATCCTGCTCAAGCCTGCAACTCCCGGTACCGGCATCATCGCTGGTGGTGGCGCACGTGCGGTTCTCGAAGCCGCCGGTGTGAAAGATGTGATCGGCAAATCGCTGGGCTCCAGCAACCATGCCAACGTCGTCAAGGCCACGCTCGCCGCTCTCAGCGCCCTGCGTCCTGCCGATGAAATCCTCCGCGCCCGCGGCAAGGAAATTAAAGAGCGCAAGGCGCTCTGATTGATTCAACACCTCATTTCTAAATCTCCATGAGACTCCAAGACGTCAAACCCCGCCCCGGTGCCAAGAAACGCCGCAAGCGCATCGGCTGTGGCGAAAGCTCCGGTCACGGCAAAACTTCCGGCAAGGGCAACAAAGGTCAGATGGCCCGCGCTGGCCGCGGCATCCGCCCAGGCTTTGAAAGCGGTCAGATGCCGATGCATCGCCGTCTCCCGAAGAAGGGCTTCAACAACGCCCAGTTCAAGGACACCTTTGAAGTCGTCAACGTCGGCGAACTTAATGAAGCCTTCCAGGATGGTGCCGTGATCAACGACGCCGCCCTTCGCGAGGTCGGACTCGTCAGCCGCAACTGTGATTTCATCAAAATCCTCGGCACCGGCGAACTCGCCCGCAAACTCACCATCCAGGGCGCGAAAGTCAGCGCCACGGCCCGTGAAAAAATTGAGAAGGCCGGCGGTTCCATCGCCGCCTGATTTTTTTCTGACCCAACCGCTTTGATGGGCCGGTCTCCGCGCAGCGAATGCTGTCAGGAACCAGGCCCATCTTCGCTTAGAGCCACTCCCCATGATCTCCGCTTTCGCCAACAGCTTCAAAGTCCCCGAACTTCGCTCGCGCATTCTCTTTACGCTGGCGATGATCGTCATCGTCCGCATCGGCACCTCCATCACGCTTCCTGGCGTTGACCCCACGGTGTTGAATGCGTGGATCGAAAACAAGGCGGGTGACAGCGCTTCTGGCGCCGCCCAGGTCGCCGCGCTCCTCAACATCTTCAGCGGCGGCGGCCTGCAAAACTGCGCCATCTTCGCCTTGGGCATCATGCCTTACATCAGCGCCAGCATCATGCTGCAGCTCCTGACCGCGGTCTGGCCTCCGCTCAGCAAGCTCGCCCGTGAAGAAGGCGGGCGTCAGAAGATCACGCAGTACACTCGTGTGGCCACGATCATTCTCTGTGTCTTCCAGGCCACCTTGCTGGCCCAGTCCCTGGCTGATCCGCAGCAGAACTATCTCATGGCCGGCTTGCAGGACGCCATTGATGCTCTCGGCGGGCGACCGCTTGTGCCGAACTACGGCTTTGGGTTTGTGTGCACGAGTGTGATCACCATCACCGCCGGCACCATGCTCATGATGTGGCTGGGTGAGCAGATCACCGACCGTGGCATCGGCAATGGCGTCTCGATCCTCATCTGCGTCAACATCGTCTCCGATCTTCCGGGTGCGCTGATCCAGGTGTGGCAGACCTTCGTGGGCAGCGTGAAAGCCAGCCCGGCCAGCGCCTTCACCCTCGTGTTGCTCATGGGCTTCATGATCCTCGTCATCGCTGGTGTCATCGCCCTGACCCAGGCCACGCGTCGCATCGCCATCACCTACGCCAAGCGCGTCGTGGGTCGCAAGGTCTATGGCGGCCAGACGCAGTATCTGCCGCTGAAGATCAACTACTCCGGCGTCATGCCGATCATCTTCGCGCAGGCCATCCTGCTGTTCCCCTCCACTATCCTTGCCTCTTTGTTCAAGGATGTGAACTGGATCCAGCGCATGGCGCTCTTCGTGAGCAGCGGCTGGGTTTATTACGTGGCCTCATCGCTGCTGATCTTCTTCTTCAGCTACTTCTGGGTGGCCACCATGTTCCAGCCCACGCAGATCTCCGAGGACCTCAAGAAGAGCGGTGGTTACGTGCCTGGCATCCGTCCGGGCAAGCCCACGGCCGACTTCCTCGACTTCACCATGAGCCGCCTCACCTTTGCCGGGGCGATCTTCCTCACCGGCCTCTATGTGATGCCGGGCCTCGTCAGCACTTCCATGAATATCTCCAGCTCGGCGGCCCAGTTCTTTGGCGGCACCAGCCTGCTGATTCTTGTGGGCGTCGTCCTGGACGTCATGCGCCAGGTGGAGACACACCTCCTGCAGAGCCACTATGACGGCTTCCTCAAGAAGGGCCGCATTCGTGGCCGCGTGGACCGCATGCAGCAGGGCGGTCGTGTCATGGACTCCACCACCATCGTCTGGTTGTGGGTCGCCCTCGCCATCATCGTGTTGATCGGCGTGGTGTACAAGCTGGCCCTCAAGTGAGTTTCATCGAACGCGCCATGGCATTTCTCAAATCGGGAAACATTCCCATCCGCCACGGCGCGCAGCAGCAGGGCATACGGCGGGCCTGCCAGGTCGCCCGCGATGTCCTGATCAAAACAGCCGCGCAGGTTCATGCCGGTGCGACCACCGCCGAGATCGATCGCTTTGCCGCGGCAAAAATCAAGGAACTCGGAGCCACGAGCGCCTTTCTCGGCTATCGCCAGTTTCCGGGCAACATCTGCGTGTCCATCAACGAGGAGGTCGTGCATGGCATCGGCGGTCCGCGCGTCATTCAGGACGGCGACGTCGTCAAGATCGACGTCGGAGTCCATTACGACGGCTGGGTGGGTGACAACGCCCTCACGGTGCCGGTGGGCAACGTGGCCCGCGAGACGCTGCATCTTCTCGCCGCCACCGAAGAATCCCTTCTCAACGCCGTGAAATACGCCCGCGACGGCTGGATGCTCGGTGATCTTTGCCACAGCGTCGAACACCACGTCAGCCAGTATGGTTACACCGTCGTGCGTGAGTTCGTCGGCCATGGGGTCGGCAGAAAACTTCACGAAGAGCCCCAGGTGCCCAACTACGGCAAAAAGGGCGAGCGCCCGCGCCTCAAGGCGGGAATGACCCTGGCCATCGAACCCATGATCAACATGGGGACGGGCAAGACACGTATCTTGGAAGACAAATGGACCGTGGTGACGCAGGATCGCAAACCGTCCGCACACTTTGAGCACGTCGTGCTCATCACGCCTGACGAGCCCGAAATCCTGACCGCCCGTGACCGCATGTTCCCGAAAGGAACCGCCGACCTCACACCGCGTCCGGTAGCTGAACTGGGCGAATGACTCAAATGAGTTGGCACAGCCAACGCCATGGGTTGGCGCGGGATTCATTTCATACTGCGGCGGCTGATCTCAGGTCATTCGGCTATGCCTCCAATGGAAAACCCGGCTGCTTGCGTTCGGCGCGATTTGAGGCCATGAGCACAGCCACATCGTCAGGATCGTCGCATGCCTGCCAAAGTTGTTTCCGAAGCTGACCAGCACCGCGTCCGTCAGCGGCCCGGAAGAGTGATCAGGGACACAAACGCCGAAGGATGCAGGCGTTTGAGACAGTCCGCAGGACTGCCCCGCAAGGGGTGAGTCTGCGGGGAGCAGAGGAATCAACTGCATTGAGGAGGGCGTTGCGCTGGCATGTTGAGTTAGAGTAGGTTTTCTTTTCTCCGTCAACCGCAGGAACCGTGCGGCGAACGAAGGC
>DAORHS010000012.1:0-17635 GCA_035438165.1 Prosthecobacter sp. | reverse complement strand
AGATCAGCTCGTGTGTTGGGGGTGTCATTGCCGTGTTCGTCAGACTCGGTCAGAGGGACGAGATCACGAACATCGTCGAGCGGCACAAAAAAGCCCCGTTTCATGTCCAGCCAGCACTCATCTTCAGCGCTGGCAGCGAGGCACTTGGCACGAACGAGAGCAAGCCCCACCAACTCATGGCCGGTGGCAGCGGCTCCTGAACTGGCAGCGAGCCGCATGGCAAGACGGCCACTCAATCCTTTCAAGTTTGTGAGCAGTGCTTGGCAGTTCCGCGACGAGGCGCTTAACCCCATCGTATTAAGTGTGTAGTTCAAAATGCTGCGTACTTCATCGAAATGCATCGTGGAAGTGATGAGTTGCTGGCAGCCCAAGTCATCACGCTCTGGCACGGCGTCGATCACATAGGCGTCGAAAGTGCTTTCCGCATCTCGTGGTGAATCATAGAATTCGATGCCCGCATTCCGATCCATGGTGACGACCCAGTCGCAGAGTTGGTGCAGTTTTGAGAGTGTCTCCACATTGCCCTCGTTGGGTGCAGTCAGCAGTTCCGGCCAGCCTGTGGCATCACCCAGATGGGCCGCAGTTTGTTTTAGGACGGCGGTTTGGAGATTGATCAGCCGCTCTGTGACGACACGCGGCTCCAGCTTCAAGCCTTCATGTTCGCGTGGAAGTCTGAGCCGCCACTGCGGCTGACCATTCTCAAAGCGAAACTCACGCACCAAATGCGGCACCAAGCCGTACGCAAGCAAAGGGAGTTTAAGTGTCTTCGCTCGTGTGCCGAGCGTGCTTTGATACATATCGAAAGCAAGTGCTAGATGCGCTGCTGTCTTCGGTCCGCCGACATCACGCCGCGCCCAGCGCAGGCGCGGTATGGAGCGGTTGCCTCCCAGTGGAAGGGACTCCAGGCACCACGCATCTTCCTTGGCTGGTGCCGCCGAGCCTTTGCGACGGCGCTCATTAAGCTTCGTCAAGTGACGACCGGACACATCTGATTGTTTGTCTGTGGCGTGTAGGTCCAGCCGCACTGCCACGGGGCGCAGCATGTTCTCGCTGTCATTGGCATCCTCCTGGTCGCCAGCAGGGACTTGCAAGGCTTTGCCCAGCGCGTGCACCACGGTAGCACAATCGCCCGCGCGCAGGGCATGCACTTGTAGCAGTGTGCATTGTTCATGTGTGTCTAGGTAGTGGCTCACCTCGCGTGCAATGGCGTCACCTGCGCCAACGCTGAGCGCGGGTGCTAGCCGGGCGGCATCGCCAGTGTAACAAGTCGCCAGAAGTGCCGCAGCAGCTTTCGGCTCCACATCATCAGCACTGACCATAAGCACACCAGCAAAGCCCACTGTATCTGCAAAAAGAAAATTCTGGCCTGCCGAGATACCCGGCAGCGCGAAAGGTACATTTGCACCATCGAGCCATGCAAGCGTGCTTTGTCGAATGCGCTTCACTGGCACCTTTTCTTCAAGCTTCAATTGCAGTGCGAGCGTGTCGTAGGCGCATTGCCACGCAACACGATGCGCGTGCAGAGGCAGTACCACGAGGCCGACAGTGCGGCCTGAAAGTGTAACAATTTCGAGTGTGTTGGCAGTGGCTAGCCCTGGTGAGCCAACCTCAAGCGCGTTCTGCCAAGCATTGATGTAGTTGTTCGTGGGCGTGGCCGAACCGTGATCGTGCAGGTAGAACCGAGAGAGAACGCCGCCGCTTTTCATGCAGTCGTCGCGAAACTTGCGGGCGGCCTCGTTCAGCTTGCTCCACTCAGCGGCGGGGCAGGCACCCTGCGGTAGGGGGACAAACTCCACGTTTCCTGCGCGCGAGCCATCTGGACGACAACTCACACGCCAGCGGCCTATCGGTGTGTCGCCTGCCTTCACCCAGGCTTCTTCAATCAAGCGAAGTAAAGCAGGACGCTCGACTCGGAAGCCGCGACGCATTTTATTGAGACGAAAGACAAGATTCTGTGGTTTTGCGAAAGATGCGGAAGCGCTTTTATCAGGTAAGCCTTGTTTGCCTTGTTGGCGCTGGTCCATAAAAGAGGCTACCTCGTCGCGTGTTTCCGCCTGCACGAGACCGTCAGCGACGCAGCGAAATATTTCACCATTACTCATGGTGTCGCGTTCGACTGTCTCGCCAAAGCAAAGCAAAAAATCTTCGCTGGCTTGTGGCTCAACTTCGTTATTGCCTGCGGCCGACACTTCAATGCGCACCTCTTTGCGTGTGCCCTTGTCGACTTCCTCGAAGTGATCAGTGGTAAATACAGCCTTCAACTCGGCGTTGCCGCGATGCACGACTTCCTCAATGGCGATGACTTCATCACCTGCGAATATTTTCACCTCGAATGTCGCCGCTCCGGCGCGCAAGTCCTCAGGTTGCACCTTCCATTTCACCGTCAGGGCACATTCGTCATTTACTTTGAATTGCGGAAGAGAAGCTACTTCGTCAGGTCCAATTGGCTCCTCACTCAGACCGCTCCATGTAGCAATTTGTCCATTAGGGCGCCGCCAGGAAACAAGCGTTATGTTCTCAAGGGTGCCCTCAATGAATGCGGGTTTCAGTGATCCGAGCCAAAGTTCATCGGTTGTTGTCACACCCTCCAGCGCTTGAAACAATGACTTGCCACTAGCTTGGCGTAGCACGTCCTCCAGTTGACCACCACCCTCACTGAGGGCCAACCCTTGCACGCGCAGAGCAGCGGCTTGCGTGGTCGCAGGCGGGAGTAACAGTTTCTCCACCATCAGCGCCGAGTGGGAAAGCGCAGCACTTGCCGCCTGCGCATCTCCAAGAACGGGCCATAGTCCTAGCTTCGCCAGCACAGCACCGGGGCGTTCAGGCTGGGCAAGCAGCGCGGCGAAGAAAGCCAGCTCCTGACGCTTAGGCACAGTTCTGCGCTGCCCACCGACGCGCCTGGCACGGCGCACAGCTTCCTTGGCAAAATCGCGTAAATCGTTGGGCAGATGCTTGATGGCGAGCTTAATGGCGTCGCTGAAAATGTCATCTTCGCTGAGAGGGCGAGCAGCGTTGTAGATGCCATCCATGCCGGCTCCAGCATGCATAGTATCAACGAGCAATAACGTTGCTTTGCCTTTGTCTTCGCGCACTTCCACTGCCCGGTCACCACTGATCCATCCTTCGCCAATTGTCTCGCCGACTCCGACCACAAGCCAGGAGCCAAGCTGACCCTCAGTAGCAGCTAGTAGGTTGGAAATCTCATTTTGGTCGAAGCAGCGGACAAAAGCCAGGGAGCCAGTGCTGGCCTCGCCCAGTTGAAGTTTCAGGGCAGGGATGAGGTAGGAGATCATTCAGAGATGGGAGTAGAGCGGTAGCGAGCGCGAAGGCGTTTCATGGACTCGGCGTCATTGACGCCGACGAGCAAGCCGAGATCGCGCAAACGGCGCTCCAGCACAGCACGGTTGCGTTGCAAATCCTCGCGTGCAGCAGTGATACCGGGCGGAGCTTCATCCACCCATAGACCGTAGCGAGTACGCAAAAGCGCGAGAAAATCGCTAAAAGACAACCGCCCTTTCCGAGCGGCTAGATGCACATGAACCAGCGTTTCGAGCAAGGTGTTTGATAGCACGACAGATCTTGCATCCATTCGCCGAGCTTTACCGCTAGAGAGTTTGCGTGAAATAGATCGCTTCTTCACGAAGCCGTGTGGCTCGGTGACCATTGCTGCGGAGTCGATAAATTTGAGATAATGGGTCTTGAGCATTTTATCGCCCATCATCGCACAAAGAGCGTTCGCAATGGCGCGGGCAGGGTCGGAATTTGCAGCTTCGCTTTGCAGAATCGCCAAAGCGTCAGGGGATGCATCCGTCTGCTCCAGCTGATCGACAAGGTTATTCATTTTTTCATGGAGAGCATCAATGAAGGAGTCGGAGGCAGAGTGATCGCCACGACGCACTTGGCCCAATAAATTTAGCCACACAGCGTGATTGGAGCCGGTGGGTGACAGGTCTTTCAATCTCCTGCTCGAACGGCCTGCAGAGTCTAGCACGCGGACGACCGCAAGTGCTACCACTGCGTCATCAATGAAACGCGATGCCTCATAAGTCGATGCTTCGGACAGGTCTCGCAGGGTGCTGTTGGTTCCATTTGATGCATCAACAAAGAAGGGATACGGCAACTGTTCAGCAGAGCTTGGCACATTGCCAGACTGCTCCCACTGGGTCACGGCAAGTAATGAAGCAAAGAAGGTATGCCATAAACCAAGGCCGATGAAACCCTCCAGCATAGGCGTAAGTGCTCGGCGCGGGATGGCTTCGCCGAAGTGCTGCAAAAGGTTTCGTAAATCCTCACGGAAGATCTCAGCAGCAGCGGTGGCGAGCGGCCACAGATTCGGGATTTCGGGCATTGTTGCACCCTTCCCCCTCCTGGCTTGCTCTGGCGCTTGGCCGCAGGTCTGTGCGAGCCTTATCATGAGCCATTCCTCAATAGAGAAGCTAGTTGCTTCGTCGGGTGCATCGACGCCAGCTCCAGCGAGCGCGTTAGCATTGACACCAAAGTTTGTGCCCTTGCCAAAGATTTTCAGCAGTAGATTTTCCTGGGGACGGTGACTGGCCACGCCAAAGGCCCCGGTGCTGGTTTGGAGCGTGTCCTTATCCAACTGGTTAGCCAGCAAAGCGACCAGCATTTCGGGCACCAAGCGTAGATGGCCAACGGACGTTGGCAGGTCGAGCCATGATGAGAAAAAATGGACGGGAAAAGCACGCATTATCTCTGCCTCGTGTCCTTCGACACGCTTCTTGTTTTCCAGCGAATCGCAAAGCAACAAATCGCCCAAGATGTCATGGGTTAGCTCGGTGTCGAAGCCCTCGAATCGGTCACCTTGACTGCTGAGTTTCCGTGCGACCCACTCAATCCGTGCACGGGCTGCTGGGTGAGCCTCCGCTGCGGGCAAGCCAAAGGTGGCTTGAAAGCTCCCTGCTCCGCGACGCAAACCTCTCCTGAACATATAGAAGACGGCTGGTAGCAGCGAACCAACCGAGAAACCTTGTAGCGTTGCAGGATAGACTTGAGTGTTGGCGGTCCACAGCTTCTCCGCGACAGACTTAGTGAAGACGTCTTCGACGACAGATTTTGCGCTCATTGTTTATTACAGGGCGAGTGGTTCGAGTACGAGCGCTTGCTTGCCGTCGCGGACTTGTAGCGTGAGGCGATGAAGCTTGTCATCTTCCTTGGGGTTCCAGGCAAGCATGGTTCGGTTGTCTTCTTGCGCGAGGCGTTGGGTAAAGATTTGTAGGTTGGCAAACAGATCGTCCGAGCGCGTCTCGCTAAGCTGCTCTCCGGCAGCAAGCCGCAGCAGGGTGGCAAAGAGAGCGTAGCCGAGTGGCAGAGTTTCTTTGCGACCATCGTGGCAAGTGAAGACGAGAGAGAGACGGCGGGGCAGCAGGGTGATAGCCGAGTCGCGAACACTGGGCAATTCAGGCTCCAAACGGAATCGGGCAAGCGGTTGTTCGATCCAGAATTTCGACTCCGTGGGTGTTCGCGAAGGGATGCGCAGTGGCACAAAGCCAGTGCGTTTCAACGCCAGTGCGGGCAAGTCCTCCAGATGCGAGATGCCTCGACAAACTTGCTGGCACAGATCGCGATTCTGCTCGGCACTGTGCAGGCTGGCCGCTCGGAATTCGGCCAAGTACTCGCCACCAGCAAGGCCAAGGCCGAATGGTTCGTTTGTCAGTGCGGCGATTTCGGAGGGCAGCCATTCAAAATAGGCGCGACGGCGTGCGGAAGCCAATGAGAGACCGGGATAAGTCGGGCCTGCATTGTTGATCTCGCGGCCTGAGTCACCGAGCAGCAAACGGTCCAGGTGAGGATGGGCTTCAAGGGATGGGTCGAGCTCGGCAAGCTCTCGCAGCAAGTCACCCTGTCGGTAAGGCGAGTCGGGGTTGAAGGCCATGTCACCAATGCGTTCCATGCTTTCAGGATTGCGCATATCCAGTTGAGGATGCTGATGCAGCTCGGCACAGCTGCGCACGCCAAATAGCAAGTAGCTGAGGGTGCCACGCAGTTCGCGGGCTGTGATGTGGACATTGCCCAGCTGATGAACCGCCTGCAAAGCATCGGCTAATCGCTCGCGCAGTCGTTGGCCGCGCTGGCCTTCTATGCTGTTCGGATCGGCAAGCAAACGATGGGAGGTGGGGCCGGCAATGCAACGATCCCAGGCGGAGCATTGGCGGCATGCAGCCCACTTGGCACCGGCATGCTCGCCACCGAGTAGGCCGTCAATAAGCTGGTTCAAAAAGGTAGCGCGTATCTCTGGAATAGCGCCTTCCTGACCGCCGACAAGTGAACGGTGATTGAGGCTGATGAATCGCAAGTGTTGAGGCAGTCCTGTTGCATCGTCATCATGCGAGAGGAAGCTGGAGAGCGCGTCAATTAGCGGCCCAGTGCGTTCAGCTTGATCATCGAGCCACTTCATCAATCGGCCGTCGTTGATGGCTAACAGATGGACTCTGTCATCAATTGGCACCCCCTCCAAGAAGGGCTCAAGGAGTTCATCAAGCAACGAATCAGCACTTTGGCCCTGCCAAGAAGCTGAGCCATCGAGATTGGCTTTTAATACGAGTCCGTCACTCGTCTTTGCCTCCCAGACACGGGTGGACGATTGCGTGTGATCAATGCCAAAGTTCGCGGCCAGACGCTGCAACAATGCAGTCTTTCCATCGCCTGCATTACCACAAAGAATAACCAGTCGCACGCGACGTGCCCGTATGTCCTCGGCCAACTCACTTTCCAAGTTTGTAGGCACATAGGTGGCAAGGGCGAACTCGCTGTCGAGGCCACGCGTCTCGATATTGCCATGCCGAGAGCCTGGATATACCGAGAGTAAGGAATCAAGCCACGGAACGGTTTGCTCGGTGCGGCATATTGCTGGAGGCGAGTCTTTTTCATCCGTATAAGTGGTCGCGTCCTCCTCCACGATCGCTGCCCCCTGTTGCAGATGTTCGAGCGCCTCCAGCGCATCGCGAAAACGATGTACTCGGTCCTTGGCCGTAGCCTGGTCGAAGAATGCTGCCAGAGAGCCTGCACTTTCGCGATCACCTGGTTGCCAGTAAAGGCCACGGGCCTTGTCCATAGCCCCATCTGGCTGAGTAAATGGCGATTCACGACCAAAGGCGACGGAGAATACGCTGGCGGCGAGTGCGAACACGTCATCAGAAGGCTGGAGCGCTTCATGTCTGGCTGCCTCTGGTGAGGCATATGCGACAGCTCCCACTCCCCATGTGGCAGCACCCGCCTGAGTGACGAGGTCAAAGTCCGTGAGCGTGAGCGCACCGGGACGATAAATGAGATTCTTGGCACTCACGTCGCCATGCACAAGACCTTGTGAATGCAACGCGGCAAGCGCCAAGCACCCAGATTGCAACCACTGCCGCAGCAAGGCTTCAAGGTCCGCTGCGTTGCACTCGCTTATGGCAAGCCCCACAAGACCATCACGCAAGCCGTGGAGCGATTCACCAGGCACCCACTTGAGCGTAGCTACCACAAGATCAGCCTCCCATTCGTCTGCTACATCAAACACTGTCGCCAACCCCACCGAGTCGGAGTATGCTCGAACACGGCGATAGGCATTCATGGCTGCCCGGCCTGCTTCGGCAGAATGAATGACTTTCGCCACATAGGTGCCGAAGTTTTCATCTGTGACTGGATCAAAATGCTCCACTTTGAACGTGCGGCCAACCCCACCCGATCCCAGACAGGTTACGACGCGCAGCTTTTTTTTACCGAAGGTGATCTCAGTTCCCTCACACCAAAATTCTGCACGCGGTGTCGAAACGAGAGGTGGCTGTTCTGCATGCGCCACAGATGCAGCAGGTTTCATCAGAGTCTGCCATGCAGCCGCAATTGAATCCAAGGAGGCACGCTCCGTTGCTGTGTCGGTCATGCCTCGTTGCAACACTTCCAATAGTCGATTTTCCTGTGGAAACAGACAACTTAGAACCTGGCAAAGCGCATAAACATCACTGGCCGCAGTCGCTGCAGCCAGTCCTTCGCTTCGCACCTCGGGTGCCAGCCAATCTCCTTGTATAATGGCCGGCAAAACACCTGCTATGGTCTGGGTATAGGGTAACCGGGCCAGTTCAAAACCGATGATGTATGGACGGTTTCGTGCACCTACCAGCAAGTTTGTAGGCGAAAGCTGACGATGGACTATGGGGGTGTTTTGCTCATCCGTGATCCCATGTATCTCCCGCAAAGCCTCAAAGGCATGCTGCGCAAATTCCATGCGTTCGGTCAACCCCCAATCCGTATCCTTTGAGCGTTTTTCAACGGAGGGAGCAGACATGTCGAAGACAGAATACATCCATACTTCGCCGGGATACTCCGCTAGTTCCTGAAAGGAATCTCGAGTCCGGGCAACATACCGGCTTTTTTGCAGCACTTGAAGCGCTTTGAACTCGCGCTCCGCCATGCGGTAAGGGTCTTTTTCCTCAGAGGCAGAGAGGTCATAGACATGCAGCACCACCTTCTCCAGCGTGCGGCGATGAACTCCGCGATAAATTCGATGAAAACGCTGCTCGGACGGAGATGAAAGTTCAAGGTTCTGGTAGTCCGCGATGCGGCGCACCTTGCCATCTAACTGCAAGCGAGTACGTGGCTCCAGCGCCTGTGCCAGCGCGGCAACTTGTCTCGCATCGAGACCTATCGTGGGAAGTTTTTTGATTTCGGCAGACAGAGACTTCAAAGTCCAAACCGCCGCTCCGCCCAGCTTTTCCTTCAGTCCACTGCCCACCGGTTCGCGAGTGAGCAGAAACACCTGGTCCACCCGCACATTGATGTTCAAAGTCTTGCGCACCAGCGAGCCAAGACGTTTGGCCTTGTCGCAAAGCTTGCGGGCCTCATCGATGGCCTTGGACTCATTCGCTGCGACCCATGCAGCATCCCAATGCTTCACTTCTGTAAGCAGCACACCACAAGGACCAATCAAAACCATGTCCAAATCATCTGGCTGCCGGTCCTGGCTCGTGATGAGTGCAAGGTTCGAGAGAAGCACCCAATCCCCAGCCACAGATCCAAGCAATGATTTAGCTCGTTCTGTAGCCAACTGCTCACTGCGATTGACCGGCTGGCCACAGGGAATGTGTCGGAATGGCATATGCTAGTAGAAGTAGAGTGGTTTCAAAATGGCAGGAAAGTGGTTCAACTTGGTTTGCAGATTAGCTCAAAGAGCTTTGCGATATAGGTCTCAGGTTCGTCATTTTGAAGCGGGACATGGGCTTTGGCGAGATCGGCGAAGGTGTGCATGAGGCATGTTGGCAGATGGCTCGGTTCTCATGATTCGTCCGCCAAAACCGCCGCCATCAGTTTCCCGATGTAGCGCTCGCGGTCGTCCGTCATAAAGAAGACATGCTGCTTCTCCAGATCTTCTTGGGATGGTCCCCATTGGAGTTCGGGGTAGCGAGTCCAGGACAGGATGAAGCTGTTGAGTGTAACGTCCTGACAATTGAGCCGGGTTTCTAGAGCCTTGATTCGTTTGTGGAACTGGACCTTCTCGCTGGCAGGGCCTTCCCTCAGCATTCCATGTGGCTCGACAAAATTGACGTATTGATGACCTGGCTTGAGCACCCAGAGGATGAAGTCTGGATGGAAACCGCCTGCCTCAAAGAAGCCCACTCCTTTGCCCCGGCTTTGATTGCGCAGAAGGAATATCTCCGTGTCCTCGGTTTCGAGGTCTTCGGCATGAGCCTGACACCACTTCATGAGGTCCTCGACAAATTGGTATTCGCTCTCGTTTAGGGCCACTGGCAGGATCGTGATCTTGCCGTTCTTGCGGACATGGAAGAGCGGTTGGAAGAGGTGACGTCCGAAATTGCAGGCGGAGAGGTCACCCGCTGTCAGCAACTCATCTTTGTGCTCTGCAATGTCTTGCTTCACCCGCTCGATGGCCTCGATCACGGTGGCGGCATCACCATCCACGATGAGTTGGTAAAACTCGTCCTGGGGCAGGTTGTCATCCGTTGCTTCGAGATCACGAATCTCCAGCCTCGGCTCCAGATACTCCCGCTTCCGGTAGTTGTAGAGGTGGTCGCAGTAGCGTTTGACCAGTTCCTTTGCGACTTCTTGCAGCAGGCGGATGCCATTGAAGTCGGCAGGCGTCTCGTGTGTTTCAGGGAGCCGCAGGTCATACCAGTTGGGCGATGCCAACAGGTCACGAATCCCGGCAGGTGATGCATTCAGGTTATACCAGCTTTTGTCACGCTTGAAGGCTTCCACCTCGAAGTAGAGTTCATCGAAATCGAGAAAAGCCCGATGCTCAGCCGTAAGCTGCGCACGGTTTTTCGCGACCAATGTAGTAGCACCACGGGACACCACGGATTGAATGCGTGGATACCAGTCTGAGACGATGGGGTGCGCGGTCAGGTAGTCTGGCAGCTCTCCGAGAGTCGGCACCCTGGCATCACGTTTGAAGTCGTATTCACGCGAGCCGTCGTCTCGCATTTTGGGGCGAATCACCTTCAGCTTCTTGCCGAAGTCATACGTCACATTGAGTGGGATGGTGATGGTTCTCTTCCGCTCGTTTCCTGGCAATCCTTCATCCTTCAGGAACTCACGGAACTTCTCCATGAAGTCAGCTTCGACGCCGAAGACGTTCAGCGTCTCCAATTCCTCGATCCACTGGGGGCGATGGGGTGCAAAAGTATGTCCACTGCGTTTGAGGCTCCATTCCCAGCCTTTGAGACGCACGCCACGACCAAAGAGCTGGATGATCTGGGTGCCCTCGCTCTTGCCCACATGCATCAGGCCCATGGTGCTGACACGCCAGCAATCCCAGCCTTCCACAAAACGCTTGGAGCCAATCAGCACGTTCACTGGTGAAGCTGAATCCTTGATGGACGCAAACATCGCCTCAGTGAAATCGCTCTCGTCCATGGTCAGGCGGGTGTTCTGCTGGGCCGCGACCTCCTCAATGTGATCGCAAAGCCCCTTGGCATCGCCCACGTTGATCAGGCCGAAGGGCTCGTCCGCTGCTCCCACCTTGAGCACGACTTCGCCTGCATCGCCCTTCACTCGGGACAGTGAAAGCAAACCACCAGCCGCATTGTGAAAGACACGCGAGAGGATGTCGCGATACATGTCCGCAAAAGGCAGGCCGTTCACCGCCTGGGCGAGGTAGTTGAACGATCCCGCGAAAATGTCATTGCTCTGGTCGTCGATCAAGCCCGTCTGCTCTCCGTTGCCCAGGATGATGGCTTCCATGAGACGTGCGGACTCGTCGGGCTTGGAAAGAAAATTGGCGAGAAACTGGACGATCTTCGCCACGTCGGCGGCCACTGCTTTTTCATCGCCGGTTCCCTTGGCTTTCGAGACTGTGCTTCCCACGAAGACCCACATCGGCTTCTCGATGTTGAAGGCGGTGTAATGGTTCTTCCGTTCTTCGTAGATGCGGAGTTGCTGATAATACTTCAGCAGGCAGGCGACGAGGTAGGTGTGCTCGGTCGTGGCGTGGCTTCTGGGCAGGTTGAGGATCTGGTAGTCCTTGCCGAAGCCGTCCTCATAGAACCAACGGTAGCTGTAATCGAAGAGGATAGTCTTGGCATAGTCGTCCTCATGGTTGGTGCCGCTGACTGCTTGCTCAAAGGTGGCGGAGTATTCAAACGTGAATCCCTTCGCGCAGAGAGCTGCACGCCGGGAGAAGAAGGCCCCTTCATCCTTGGCTTTGTTGCCGGATAGACCCCGGTGCCCTTCATCTACCAGAAGGAGGTTCTCATCACCGAGGTTGCGGGTGGCGACGGTCTTCGGTCCGTCTTTGTCTCCCAGCTTGGTGATCTCGATCACGTCGATCTGGTTCAGCATCGTCTGTGCTCCCGGCTTCACACCTTCGGTGACGAAATAGCCAGCCTGTCGCAGGTCGATGATGTGTTGCTCGCTCAGGCGTTCATTGGGCGTGATGAGGATCGTGCGTGGCAGGTCCTTGCCCGCTCTGCCTGCATAGTGGCGGAACTGCATCACGTTTACCTGCATCACCAGCGTCTTGCCACTGCCGGTCGCGTTCTGGATGCAGATCTTGTTCAAATCATCCAGCGCATAGGGAGCCACGTTGGCGAAGTTGCTCCAGTGCTGGTTGAAGCGGTTAACGAAGCCGTTCAGATCAGTCTGGAGTTGCTCTGCGTTGCGGTAGTAGCGGTCCAGGTAGATCTCCACGAAGATCAAGGTGAGCCACTGGTAGTATTTCCAGGCGATGGGCCGTTCACGCCGCTCGTTCATGACTCGCGTGTGGCGGACGATGTTCTCCTCGTAGGTCCTCAGTTGCTCACGGGTAATGATGCACTGATCGCCCCAGAAGAGCTGGCTGTTCACCAGGTTGTGGTAGAAGCGGTGCAGCCCGTCTTCATCCAGTCCCTCCATGCGTGGATCACGAATGGGAGAGGACAGCGCATGGAAAGGCAGCGGTTTGGCGATGCCGGGAATGTTGGGTTCACGAAACGGATCAATCCCAAAGAGCGTCAGCACCCACTGGTTCAGCAGGAGCTTGTGACGAAACTTGTGCAGTTCTCCCTGCGGACCGGTTGCGGTAGCAGAAGGTCGGCGTGCTCTCTTGGTGGCAGCTTTTTTGGTAGCCATGAGGGTTAAACGGGCACTGCCTCCACGGGATTAAATTGATAAAGTGACCGGATCACCGCTGATACATCCGCAGCGATGTTTTCGGTCAAAATAGCATCGAAAAAATCTAGCGCGGCAAGAGCCTTGCCCTTTCGACTAGCCTGGCCATTTGAGATTCCTGTGAATCCCTCGAAGTCGGGTCGAATGACGACTGGTCTCCCGTTAGAACCTGCGAGCGACCCCGCGATGGTTGCATTGAGGCCAAACGTGTGACGCTTCTCCCTCTCTTTGTCAGCATTCCACCCCTCAGGAATAGGATCGGGAACGGGGTCTTCATCGTGGACGACAATGTAGTCCAGATCGAATGCCTTCGCGATTTCGATGTAGAGAGGCAGGTTGTGTTTCGATCCACAGTCGATGATCGAAACATCTGGCGAAAAGCACCCCAACCGTTGAGCCAGATATGGGAACACAGACTTCTCAGTTTCGCCTTCAACGAACACCGTCCTCCTGGCAAACAGCATCTCAGCACGGTCCGGGTTCACCCATGATGCCATGTGGAAGCGCTTTTTGCGGTCATCAATCTCCACTCCCTCGAACAGTTCGCGTAGGCTCTGCCTTACCTGACTCCCGTCCGCCAATCTCGCCTTGCGAATAATGGCGATGTCACGGTAGTGATCGAGATCCACAAAATGGGTCGAGTGAGAACAGAGCAGCACTTGATGTTCCGCGTCGGTCGAAAGTGTTCTCAGTGCGGCAGAAAGTGTCCGCTGAGCATGTGGATGCAGAAATAGCTCAGGCTCTTCGATGGCAAACACCACGGAATTGGATGCCTGCCGTGCTCCAGCATCGCCCCCGTTGTTTCTCTGTGTGCGAACGATTCGAGCCCATGCCTTTACCAGACCAAACAATACGGCACGTTGCAGACCGTGCCCTTTTGCTGCTGCTGATGTTTTGAGGCCATCATCGAGTTTGATGTCGGTTCCCAGCTCAAATAGTTTTTCCAGTTCTGGCGGAGCTACTTCGATGGAGATGCGACACCCCCACTCACGGAGTTCGTCTTCGATGCTCCGCTCAAGCTCCGCCATCTGCGCGGGCCTGGCCTCCTCAGCATCGCCGTTGAATGCGCGAACCAGCGCAGCAAGGTCGGTGCGTATCCGCTGGAATCGCTCGTCCCGCAGCGCCATTTGTTCAATGGCATGACCAAGGAGCTTGCCAAAAAGAGCGGTGCTAGTGGTTTTGGACTCCGTGCTCAGGTCCCGGACAGCAGGCACCAGATAGAAATCAGGAAGAACACCAGCGGCCACCGTGTTCTGACCGAGCAACGGACCAGTCTCCATCGTGTAGTTGAAACGAAGGTCATCGCGATGATCGGCAATATAGCGTGCTTGGGCATCTTTTACATGAGCCTGAGTGATGCGGCCAGTTGGGGGAACCAATACACCCAGCGGAGTTTCGTTGATTGCATCGCGTGTGGTCAGGTCTCCAACGGCAGCCCCCTTCAAAAACTCATCCTCGGCTTCTTCGAGCCAGCCGTGATAGCTGGTGATCGGTTTTCCGTCGGCTGGGAACTGGGTTCTCTTGCGAATGCGGATGGAACCATCGGCACTCACATACTTCTGAAAGGTTGTTCGTTCAGCTTCGGTGAGATTGCTGAAGACGGCTTCAACCCACAATTCAAGATCATGATCCTGCCTGTAGGAGAAAAGATCTTCGGGGACACCTTTGACCGAACTCGTCAGTAAATACTCGACTGCCCGCAGGACATTGGACTTACCATGGTTGTTCTGTCCCAGCACAACGAGCATGTCATGCACAGTCAGCTCAATATGCTGAATGCTTCGGAATTGATGGATGGTGAGGTGGGAGATTTTCATGCCGGTTAGCTGCTACACGTCCTGCACGTCCCACATGGCCTTGGAGAACTCCTCTTCAGTGAGGCGGACTTTCCAGGTGTCGGTGTCGAGCTTGAGGTTGGGGAGGTTGTTGCTGCCGTTGACGTAGATGGTGTTGAACTCGAAGTCGCGGGTGCTGAGGCGGTTCTTTTGGAACCACTCGTCGAGCATCAAATTGTCCTCCTCCAGATTGCCGGTGAGGGTGCGCCAGACGATGAGGATTTTCTCCTTCTGGCCGTTGTTCGGGTTCTCGCGGTCCTTGGGCACCCAGCCTTCGACCTTGCGGAACCACCAGGGGCCGTCCTCGCTCTGTGTCATGCGGCCATCCAGTTGCAGGCGGGTATCGGTGCCTGCGGGGAGATCGGCATCAGGCACACGTTTGAAGGTGGCGGTGAAGCGCTGGGGTGCATCCAGATGATCCAGCCGCAGGCCGATGAGGAAGTTGAAGGTCTCGATAAGATCCACGCTCTGCTCCACGCTGCTGGTGGCACCGGGCTTCTTGACCTTGAGCTTGTAGGCAGTGGGATCGGTAAACTCACTGATGTTCAGAAGGCTCTGGCTGCCGCGTGTCTCCACGTCCAGCAGGTAGTTCAGCGTGTAATCACGCCGCAGCGTTTCATTCGCGGCGATGGCACGCTGGCGCTCGGCATCGTCGCTGAAGCGCAGATTGTTGAGGGTGTCCTCGTAGCTTTCGAGACGGATGTATTTGAAACAGTGGGAGATGCCTGCATTGCGGCTCGTTGGCTTGCCGTCTTTCCAGTCGGGTGAGTAAACGACCTTGGCGATGCGTGGCTTGAGCACCGTGTCGAAGTGGTCCCCCATCTCGATGAGGATGTATTTGCGCTTGCCGTTGTCCTCGCGGTTGAGATTGATGACGGCGTGGCCGGTTGTGCCGGAGCCAGCAAAAAAATCCAATACTGGACTGGCTGCCTTTCCGCTTTGCGAGATGAAACGTTCAGGAAGCGTGGTCGGCTTTGGTGAAGCAAATAGACCGTTTACGCCGAAAAGCGCTGCGACCTGTTTCTCGCCATCTGTGTAGTCATGGAACACAGACTTTGAAACATTCGATTCCACCTCGTGGAGAAAGCGCTTAACCTGAGGAACTTTATCCTCATCCTCACCCCATACTATTCGCTTTTGTCCATCAAGTGCCAGAAAGGATTCCCGCGTTTGATCAGGCCACTCATAGGGCCAAAGCCAACCGCGCTTGGGGTGAGGACATTCGCGGTCCGTTACTGGATGCTTTGGTCGATAGAACCTATAATTGGGATCATTGGGGTCGCGAGTCGTATCAGACTGCTTCTGCGCCGACGTTGACGGATTATCTTCACGCCAAATCCATAAGTTGGCACTAACCGCTCGGGCATGCTCAGGCTCCACAAATGTTCCATCTGCTAACCGATACTCAGCATGTGTATAGTTGTAGATCCCCTTCCATGGATCCTGCTTCTTCGTTTCTTCATCATAAACTAGGCCCATTTCAATTAGCTCATTCTTGAAATCAGCTAAATGGCTCTGCATGAGTGCTCTGATCTCAGCCTCCACCGCGTCAAGTGCGGGGTATTCGGGATTCAAGCGGTCAACCAACTCCATAATCTCAGAGTATCCGGGTTTTGGCTCTCTAAACATTGATGGATTCGCAGCGGCGACTGGAAGGCTTCGTGCAAACACCTCAACATACTCATGGTTGGTAGAGTAGGTGGGGGACTGGCTATGTGTGGTGTTCTGTGCCCAAATCAGCTCATCGACCTTATTTTCCTCCCCAAATGATTTACAAAGCGCTGCCTCCAAGTTATGGCGCTCAAACTCATCAATGTTGATGAAGATAACGCCATCTTTTTGAAACCAGCCCAAGACGCTGTCAAGGCGGTCCAACATCATGCACAACCAGCTTGAATGTCTGTAATTGTCTTTATATGCGAAGTCGTTCTGACCTCGATTATAAGGTGGGTCGATGCAACACACCCGTAATGTGCCAATATATCTCGACTGCAAAATTTTAAGACCCTGAAGATTCTCCGAATGCATCAGCAGCCCATTGCATTGCTCCTCAAAGCTCTCGATGCTCGCCACCAGCCGCGCCTTGAACTCTTCAGGGAAGTGTCGGGTGTCGAGCACGAGGTGCGGCTGAGATTTCAGGAACTCTAAGGTCAGTGGTGATGTGTAACCGGGTGTTGCAGGTTGAAGAAGGTCATCCACCTCCTGGGCTTGGATTGCATCAATGGCGTAGAGCTGCACCCACTCCTCTCGCTGGGCATCGTTGGCGATGATCTCGGGATATAAGGCCTCGGGGATGCGGTCGAGGGTGATGCCGTAGTTCGTCTCGACGACGAACTTCTTCTTCAGCCAGAGCTTCTTTTGGAAGTCCTCAAGCTGGGCGAGGAAGGCGATGAACTGGCGGGCGATGGTGCGAAGGACTTTGATCTTGGCGAGGTAGCTCTCCACACGCGGGGCATCATCGTCCTCGATGTCGTCCAGGCGCATGACTTCGTTCTTGATGTAGAAGTCCAGCTCACGGCGCAGGAAGCTGCCGAGGTCCTTGTGGATGAAGTAGTCGGAGGTGTTGCGGGCGGTGTATTGGTGCAGGTATTTCGCCAGCAGGGTGCGGTCCTTGTTCGCCTCCGTGGGAGCCTTGGCGGAGAGGAGGCGATGGTAAGCAGCGGCCTCGGTGATCGGAGCCAGGGCCGCCAGCAGCTTGGTGACAGCCTCGGAGCGGCGTTGCTCCTGCCAGGTGCCCTCTTGGGATTTCTCCGGCTTGTCGGGATCTGGCCGATACTCGAAGCGTAGCTCCAGCTCGCCCTTGGCATTCAAGCCGACAGGATCGGCCTCATGCAGGAGGAAGAAGCGCTTGGTGGCATCGGAGGCCTTCACATTGCCGTGCTCGCCCTCTACGGCATCGACGAGGCGAAAGTGAACGAGGAGCGGCTGGTCACGATGCTCCAGGCCCAACTCATCTTCTTTGCCAACGACTTCAGGAGCCTTGGCGAGATCGACGATGAAGTTGGAGAAATACTCGCCGGTCTTGATGTAATACTGATCGGCATTGGCCCAGTGGAGCTTCACTTCCTCGCCATTGTAGGGAATGGCAAAGGGCGCAGCACGGCCATCGGTCTCGCGGCTGAAGTAGCGGCGGGAGATGAAGTCTGCCTCCTCGTAGTAGCGCTCGAAGAAGCGGTAGAGGTGATCGTAAATCTCCCCCT
>DAORHS010000011.1:0-17965 GCA_035438165.1 Prosthecobacter sp. | reverse complement strand
AAGGTTTCGTGTTGGGATTTGGGGACGTGGGATTGCCAGCCGTCGAAGTCTGAGATGAACTGGGCCTTGTCGGCGTCTTTGGCGGGGTTAGCGAGCCAGCGTTCGTTGCGGACCTGGATGGCTTTCAAGTAGCGCGGTAGATGCTGAAGCTGCTCGTGGGGCGTGGTGGCGAGGAGGTCGGCGGGGATGAGGCGGGCGAGGTCGTGTTCGAGGCCGGGGTAACGTTTCGCCAAGGCGAGGAGCTTGGCGCGCTGGTCGTGGATCTGGGTGAAGAGGGTCTTCACGCGATGCGTGACGGTGGGGAGATCGCGGCGGACGGTTTCGCAGAGGGTGAAGAAGCGTTTCTCGGTGAGCGGGAACACGGGCTGCAAGCGCAGCATGTGGGCGAGGATGTGCTCGTGGGCTTGGGCGCTGAGATTGGAAGCTGGTGCAACAGCAGCGGGCGTGGCGAATTGGGAGAGGGCGGCTTGGAAGCTGGCGGGTTGCTGTGGCTTCGTGGTCGGTGCGCTGATGCTGCGGAGTTCCTTGGGAAGCCAGGCGAGGTCTTTGCTCAACGTGTTTTCAGCGAGCTTGCGAATGGCGGCCGGAGTGGTGCGTGCGGCCTCGGCCTGCGTGCGGAAGAGGCGGACGTCGATCTCGCCATCGCGCAGGACGAGGCCGAGGTAGCCGTGAATGGGCGTGCTGTTGAGTTCCTCGACGAGGACGGTTTCGGGAAGATCACCGAAGGACCATGATTTGAGCGCGAAGCGTTCGACGCGTGGCAAAAGACGCTCCCAGGCATCGGAGCGCAGGTCTTGTTTTTGCACGCTGCTGCGGATGGCATCGAGATCGCGGCTGGCGGCGATGACGGTGTTGTTCTTCTTCGGATCGAGCACTTCGACGCGGGGCTGCAAGTGTGCGGGCAGGCTTTGCGGCGGCCAGTCTTCGGCGCGGACGTGGATGCGGTAGCGGCGTGTGATGAAATCGGCGAGCGCGGTGAGGAAGTCATCGCGTCCGGGATCGAAGGCGGTGGCGATTTCGCGCGCTTTCGGGTCGATGGGCATCAACTGGCGGCGGATGACTTTTGGAAGCGCGCGCAGCATGACGTTGGCGAGTTCTTCGCGATTGCCGGGCACCATCCACTGCACCTGACCGCTGGTGAGATGACCGGCGAGTTGAGCAGGCACACGCACGGTGACACCGTCGGTTTCTTCGCCGGGCTGGTAGTTGTAGGTGAGGGGCAGTGCCGTGTTACCGAGGGCCACCTGATCCGGGAACATCTGCAGGTCGGCCTCGAACTCCTCACCGGCGGTGAGTTCCTGTTCGGTAGCGCAGAGGAAGTTTGGCTGCTCGTCGATGTGCTCTTTGACGAAGCGGTTGAGATCGTGAATCGACGAGACGTTTTTGATGCGCTCGTCATAGAAACGGAACAGGCGCTCCTCGATGGCATAGACGCGATTGCTGCGCACGCGGGTGAGCATCGTTTCGATCTTCTGCCGCAGCTTGTTGTTGTGCGCGTAGAAGCGCAGGGTGATGGGCGCCTCCTGGCTGTCGATGAGCGCGGCGCGGATGAACATCTGCGTGGCGGCGACGGCATCGACCTTGAGGAAGTCGATGTGCTGGCGCTTCACCTCCAGGCCGTGAATCAGCGTGCGCTGCGTGACGAGCACGCGGCCTGATTTGAGGTTCCAATGCGGCTCGCTGTATTTGTGCGTGCAAAGATGCGCGCCGAGTTCGGCGATCCAGTTGGGATCAATCTTCGCAATGGTGCGGACGAAGAGTTGTGAGGTGTGGACGATCTCACCCGCGACGATCCATGGCGGCTGGCGGCCTTTGTCCTGACCGGGCTTGCCCTTGCTGTTCTTATCGCGGCGCTCGTAGAGATTCGAGCCGGGGAAGACGGTGACTTCGCGGTTGCCAGCGGCCTTGTAGAGGTTCCGCTCCTCCTTCATCGCGATGTGACCGAGCTGCGCGGCGAGGATGCAGCGGTGGATGGAATCATCCAAACTCATTCCCTTCTCCGCGTTCTCTGCTCCTCTGCCCCTCTGCGGCAAATTCGAGGTACCTGGACGTTCGTTTTGGCCGCAGAGGGGCGGAGAGGCAGAGGGGGCAGAGTTTTGATTCTTTAAATCATCCCTGAAGCAGTCGCAGAGCTGGTTCCAGACGTCGCGCCACTCCTGCATGCGGGTGAAGGAGAGGAAGCTGGATTTGCAGAACTTGCGCAGTGCGTTGCGTGACTTGCCGGTGGGCTCGGGACTGGCGTTCCAGATCTTGAGCAGGGTGAGAAAGTCGGATTCGGGCGCGGCAAAGGCTTTGTGTGCGGCGCTGGCGAGTTCGCGTTTTTCTTCGGGGCGCTCGCGTGGGTCGGGAATGCTCAAACCGGCGGCGATGATGAGCATTTCTGGCAAGGCTTTCTCAATGCGCGCCTGCAATAGCATGCGACCGAGCGTGGGATCGAGCGGGAGGCGGGCGAGTTCGCGACCGAGCGGCGTGAGCTCGTGCGTTTCGCTGAGCGAGCCGAGCTCGTGCAGCAGGTCGTAACCGGCGCGGATGGAGGCGCTGACGGGCGGATTGATGAAGGGGAAGTCTTCGATCTCGCCGAGCTTGAAGGCCTTCATTCGCAGGATGACCTCGGCGAGGTTTGCGCGCTGAATCTCCGGCATGGTGAAGCGGTCGCGCTTCTCATAATCCTCCTGTGAGTAGAGGCGGATGCAGATGCCGTCCTGAACACGGCCGGCACGGCCGGCGCGTTGATTCGCGCTGCTTTGCGACACGGCCTCGACGGGCAGGCGCTTCGTGCGGGTGCGTGGATTGTAGCGGCTGATGCGTGCGAGGCCGGTATCGACGACGTAACGAATGCGCGGGATGGTGATGGATGTTTCGGCGACGTTCGTGGCGATGACGACGCGGCGTTTGCGGCCCGGTGAGAAGATGCGCTGCTGCTCGGCGGAGGCCATGCGGCCATAAAGCGCGAGCACTTCGAATTCGCTGCCGAGGCGGCCATCGAGCAGGTCGCGGGTGTCGCGGATGTCGCGCTCGGTGGGCATGAAGACGAGCACGTCGCCGTCATCGGTTTCAATGAGTGCATTTTCGACGGCGGAGACAGCGCCGTCGATGAAACCGTAGTCGTCTTCACCATTGTCGAGGGGCAGATAGCGAATATCGACGGGATAAAGCCGGCCCGAGACTTCGATGATCGGCGCACCACCGAACGCGGCGGAAAACGCCTCGGTGTCGATCGTCGCGGAGGTGACGAGGAGCTTGAGATCGGGCCTTTTTTTCAACAAGCCGACGAGGTAGCCGAGCAGGAAGTCGATGTTCAGCGAGCGCTCGTGTGCTTCATCGAGGATGAGCACGGAATAGGCGCGCAGCATCGGATCGCTCTGGATTTCGGCCAGCAGAATGCCGTCCGTCATGAACTTGATGCGTGTGTCGCGGCTGGTGTCGTCGCTGAAGCGCATCTTGCAGCCGACCTCGCGGCCCCAGGGCACGTTCAGCTCCTCGGCGACGCGTTTGGACACGCTCATCGCCGCGACGCGACGCGGCTGCGTGCAGCCGATTTGTCCGCTTACATCGTGCAGCGCTTCGAGGCACATCTTCGGAAGCTGCGTGGTCTTTCCCGAGCCGGTTTCGCCCGCGAGGATGACGACCTGATTCTGCCGGATGGCCGCAATGATCTCCTCACGTCGCGGCGTGATGGGAAGGTCGGGCGGATAACTGATGTGCGGCATGAGACGAAACGGGCGCGGAGGGTAGGCGAAAAATGGCAGATGACGAATTCCGAATGCCGAATGTGCCGGCGATGTATGATCTGGCATGGAATCCACCCGAACCAAAGCCTCGCCTCAAGGCATGTGTGCAGTCACCGGCAAGCCGCATCCGATGTCCAAGCTCATCCTGCTGCGGGCGCTGCGGCCAAGCATCTCAGACACGCTGCGGAGGCGTCATCCCGAACTGACGGAGGAATCGCTGCTGAGCTTGGAGGCGGTGAATGCGGCGCGGCTGGAATACGTGCGCAACCTGCTGGAGACGCAAGTGGGCGATCTGACAAAGCTGGACGAGGAGGTGGTGGAGAGTCTGCACAAGCACGAGGTGCTGAGCGAACGCCCGCTCTCGGAAACGGAGGAGGTGCAGCAGCTCACCTTTGGCCAGCGAGTGGCGGACAAGATCGCCGACTTCGGCGGGAGCTGGACCTTCATCATCTCATTCTGCGTTTTCCTGGCGCTGTGGATCGTGATCAATGCCGGCGTGCTGCTGGCGCGGCCGTTTGATCCGTACCCGTTCATCCTGCTGAATCTCATGCTGTCGTTTCTGGCATCACTGCAGGCGCCGGTGATCATGATGAGCCAGAACCGGCAGGAGGCGCGTGACCGCCAGCATGCGGAGGGCGACTACAAGGTGAACCTCAAGGCGGAACTCGAGATCCGGCATTTGCACGAAAAGATGGACTACCTGCTGCATCAGCACACGACCAGGCTGATGGAGGTGCAGCAGATCCAGATCGACCTGTTGCGCGATCTCGCGCACGGACGCCGCAAGACAGAGGCTTGATCAGATCGAGCGCGGCAGCGGCCCCTGCGGATGAAGCTTGATGTTGCTAGCGGGCACTTTGGCTCCCGCTTTGATCCAGTCGCGGAGGATGCCGACTTCACGCGGGCTGATGGCATGCCCGCTGGGTGGCATGGCACCGGGGATTTCGTCGGGGAAGGTGACGACCTGGAAGAAGCGGCTCATCTCCGGCTTGCCGGGCACGATCCAATGCGTGCCGATGAGCTTCGTCAGCGCCTGCGTGTCGTTGATCGGCGGCATGGTGGAGAGGCGGTTGTCGCCGTGGCAGTGGACGCAGTTCGTTTCGAGAACGCCCTGCACCGGGGCGAAGGCCTGAGCCTCCGCCGAGTCCACTGATGGTGTGCTGCAACTGGCAAGCATGGCGGCCAGAGCGAAGGTGGCGAGGATGGACGGCTTCATGGCACAAGCATGCCCGCATTTCGTGATCACGAAACCGCAATGATTGCGCCGTGCTTGGCTCACTCCTCGCCTTTGAAGTAGTCCACTTCTTGAATCTCGAAGACCTTCCGCTGCGGCTTGGTCATCCATTTGCCGGAGTCGGGGTAGTGGATCACATCCGCCTGCGGCTGATCGGCAATGACGAGGAAGGTGAGGTCTTCGGAGCCGGTGTTGATGAGCTGGTGCGCCTCTCCGGGCGGGAAGACGAGGTAGTCGCCCGCTTGGATCGTCTCCTTGCCCTTCGGCGTGCGTGCCTGGCCGCTGCCGGAGAGGACGTAGTAGGCCTCCCACTGGGCGGAATGCTCGTGGAGAGGAAAGTTGATCTTCCCCGGCGGGATGCGGTGGATTTCGAGGTCGAAAGGGTGGCCGCCGCCCCAGGTGCCGATGTCCTTTTGCCCGCCAGCGGCGATGGACAGCGCCCGTCGGGCGAGGCCATACTTGCCTTTCGGGGAGTTTTGCGTGGTCCAGGGGAGGTCGTCGGCGTGGGCGCGGGTCATGCGGGAGGAGTAGCATGCCAGCGGCGACTTGGCGTGGGCTGGTGGGAAGAATTTTCGGGCCAAATGGCATCCGGCCTTGCCAAAGGGACGTTTCCAATACAGTTAGAATCATTCTAATTCTAAATTCGTATGCCCCCCTCCCCCTCACGCACTCCTGCCAAACCCTCCGGTCTGGACTGCCGTCTCGCCGTGCTGGGCTCGGACGTCCGCCTGACCCCGCACCGCCGCGAGGTTTTTGACGTGCTGGCGGGCTCCACGGACCACCCCACGGCCTACGAGATCCTAGACCGGGTGAAAAGCCGCTCCCCGCACATCTCCCTGGCCACGGTTTACAACTGCCTCGACCACCTCACCTCCGCCGGGCTTATCAAACTTGTTCACCTCGAGCGCGGCCAGTCCCGCTACTGCGCCAACCTCCACGAGCACGTCCATTTCCACTGCGAGACCTGCGGCAAGGTCATCGATGCGCACCCCGCCGCCGACTTCGATCCCGCCAAGTTCTGGAACCTGCCCGCAGGAACCAAAGTCACCCGCACCGACCTCGCCATCCACGGCACCTGCAGCGCCTGCGCGGCCAAGTAGCTCATTCCTCATTCTGATTTCGTCATTCTCTTTCCCCTCGTTCCCATCATGTCGCTTCAAATTAAAGACCTCCGCGCCCAGATCCCCGGCCGCGAAATCCTCAAAGGCCTGAACCTCACGATCAACCCCGGTGAAGTCCACGCCATCATGGGCCCGAACGGCTCCGGCAAAAGCACGCTGAGCAAGGTCCTCTGCGGCCACGAAGACTACGAAGTCACCAGCGGCGAGGTCCTGCTTGATGGCCAGAACATCCTCGACATGGCCGTCGATGAGCGCAGCCGCGCGGGCCTCTTCCTTGCCTTCCAATATCCGCACGAGATCCCCGGCGTCAGCAACGCGAACTTCCTCCGGGCCGCTCTGAAAGCCCGCCAGCCGAAGGGTGAGGACATCGACGCCGTGAAGTTCTACAAGCAGCTCTACGCCCGCATGGACGCCCTCGAAATGGACCGCAGCTTCACCAGCCGCAGCGTCAATGAAGGCTTCTCCGGCGGTGAAAAGAAGCGCAACGAGATCCTCCAGCTCATGATGCTGGAGCCGAAATACGCCATCCTCGACGAAACCGATTCCGGCCTCGACATCGACGCCCTCAAAATTGTCTCCCGAGGCGTGAACGCCATGCGCAGCGAGAACCGCGGTTTCCTCGTCATCACACACTACCAGCGCCTCCTCAATTACATCCAGCCCGACATCGTCCACGTCCTCAAAGACGGCCGCATCGTCAAAACCGGTGGCAAAGAACTCGCCCTCGAGCTCGAAGCCAAGGGTTATGACTGGGTCCATGAGGAACTCCCGGTCGCGGCGTAAGCACATTGAAACCCGCCAATCTTTAACATCATGGTCACCGCCCCTGAAAATGACATCTCCGACATCAAGGCCGACAACACCGGCAACTTCACCTTTCCTGAGCGGAACAAGTACGACTCAGGCTTCGGCATCACCGAAAAGACCGTCGATTTCATCGCCGATGTGAAGGGCGATCCCGACTGGATCCGCGAATTCCGTCACAAGGCGCTCAAGGTCTTTCTCGACAAGCCCATGCCAACGCATTGGGCCACGAAGGATCTGGAGAACATCAAGTTCGACGAATTCCGTTACTACCTCAGCGACGGACAGAAACCGAAGCGCTCTTGGGACGATGTGCCCGAGGACGTGAAGAAGACCTTTGACCGCCTTGGCATCCCCGAGCAGGAGCGCAAGTTCCTGGCGGGTGTGGAAGCGCAGTACGACTCCGAAGCGGCTTATTCGAACATCAAGGCCGCCGTCGAGGAGCAGGGCGTCATCTTCGTCAACAGCACCGAAGGCCTGCACAAACACCCCGAGATCTTCAAGAAGTGGTTTGGCAAGGTCATCCCCACCGGCGACAACAAATTCTCCGCGCTCAACAGCGCCGTGTTCAGCGGTGGCAGCTTCATTTACGTCCCGCCGGGCGTGAAGGTGAAGCATCCGCTCCAGGCCTACTTCCGCATCAACAGCGAGCAGTTCGGCCAGTTCGAGCGCACGCTCATCATCGCCGATGAAGGCGCGGAAGTGATGTACATGGAAGGCTGCACCGCGCCGAAGTTTGAGACCGCCACGCTGCACAGCGCCGTCGTCGAGCTCGTCGCCATGAAGGGCGCGAAGATCCAGTACGTCACCGTGCAAAACTGGAGCAGCAACGTCTTCAACCTCGTCACCAAGCGCGGCATCGCGCATGAAGATGCTGTGGTGAAGTGGATCGACTGCAACATCGGCAGCCGCCTCACCATGAAGTACCCCGGTGTCATCATGAAGGGCAAACGTGCGCGTGGTGAGGTCATCAGCATCGCCCTCGCCAACAGCGGCCAGCATCAGGACACCGGCGCGAAAATGGTCCACGCCGCCGATGACACCACCAGCAACGTCATCAGCAAATCCATCTCCATCGGCCAGGGCCGCTCGACGTATCGCGGCCTCGTCCACATTCCCAAGCACCTCAAAGGCTGCAAAAACAACACCGAGTGCGACGCCCTGCTCATCAACAGCAACAGCCACACCGACACCTACCCCGCCATCAGCGTCCGCGGCAACCAGCACAGCACGCAGCACGAAGCCAGCGTCAGCCAGGTCAGCGCCGACCAGATTTTCTACCTCATGCAACGCGGTCTCACCGAGGCTGAGGCGATGAGCTTGAGCGTCAACGGCTTCATCAACGACCTCGCGAAGGAATTCCCGATGGAATACAGCGTGGAGTTGAAGCGGCTCATCGACCTCGAAATGGAAGGAAGCGTCGGCTGACCGAAATCCTTCTCGCTGAGTGCGTGCGCCCTCATCTGCAAGCCATTCATCAATTCATCATGAACAACGTGAATCCCAAGTTTGCCCCTCCAGCCATCCTGGAAGCTGCTTTGCACACGTTGCATCATGCTTGTGTCATGGCTCGCAACTGCACGCTTCCCAGTCATGAGAACATCACTAAGGCGAACTCGCTGATGGAAGCCGTCCATGAAGTTCCCAACATGCTCATCGACTGGCATGAGGGACGCCTCCGTGAAATCCGAACACACTTCGGCTGCTTCGATTTCCAAGAGTGGCCCGGTTCGCCAGACTTAGTTGTCGCCTTTAATGAGCGATTGACTGCAAATACTGGCGATTCCGCTCTTTCGTCATTCTGAATTCGTCATTCGTCAATTTCCCATGTCCGCCACTCTCGCCCCAGCTCCCAAGACCTCATCCATGCCCTCCGAAGTCGATCCTGTCGCCGCGTTACCCTCCGGCCTCGAAATCACCCTTCCTGTTCGCGACGAATTCTCCGCCCCCGGCTGGTTCCTGGCGCGTTCGGAAGCTGCTTGGGCGGAATTCCAGAAGCTGCCGATGCCGGGCATCAAGGATGAGAACTGGCGCTACTCCAGCTCGAAGAAAATCGAGCTCGCCGATCATACCCCGGCTGCCTCCCCTACGGCTGCAAACACCGCGGCAGCTCTCGCGACCACGGAAGGGCTCAAGGAACGTGCCGCCCGCTTTGTCTTTGTGAATGACGTGCTCGTCGAGTCCGATACCGCGAATCTCCCCGCAGGTGTGGTTTGCGTGACTTTTGCAGATGCATTGCGCGATCACAGCGACGTGCTCAAGCAGCACTTCATGCAGCGCGAGATGACACTCGGCTCCGCCAAGTTCGCCGCGCTGCATCTGGCGCATGTCAAGGCGGGCACGGTCATCATCGTGCCGAAGAACGTCGTCATCGAAAAGCCGGTCGAAATCTTCCACTGGGTCGTCGGCGATCACGCCGCCATCTTCCCGCATACGCTCGTCGTCACCGGTGACAACGCCGAGGTCAGTGTCGTCGATCATTACCGCAGTCTCGACGGCGAAGGCGGCCTGAGCATCGCCATTGCCGATCTCGTCGGTGGTCGTGGCAGCAGGATCACCTACGCCGCCTGTCAGGAGCTGGCCGATGACGCCCAGGCGCTGCATCTTTCCAGCATCGTCGCCGAACGTGACGCCGCCGTGAAAAGCTTCCAGGTGCAGCTCGGCGCCAGCTTCAGCCGCAGTGAAAGCGTGAGCGATCTTGTGGGCGAAGGTTCCCGCAGCGACATGCTCAGCGTGTCACTGCCCATCGGCGAGCAAGTTGTCGATCAGCGCACCTTGCAAAACCACAAGGCACCACATGCAAGCAGCGATCTTCTCTACAAGAACGCCCTCTACGGCAAATCGCGCAGCATCTTCAGCGGTCTCATCACTGTGGATGAAGGCGCGCACTACACCGACGCCTACCAGACCTGTCGCAACCTGCTCAACAGCAACGAAGCCGAAGCCACCAGCCTCCCCGGCCTCGAGATCAACGCCGATCAGGTCAAATGCAGCCACGGCGCGACGAGCGGCCCCATCAGCGACGAAGAACTCTTCTACCTCAAAGCCCGCGGCATCAGCGACAGCGAAAGCCGCAAGCTCATCATCGAAGGCTTCCTCGCCGGCGTCATCGAACGCTTTGGGAATGGCGAACTGCTCGACACTCTGGTGGCCCGCATCGACGAGAAGCTGGAGCGTGCGGTTTGATCCGCGCTCCGGCGTTTCATCAAACGTGATCCAGCGCCGGAATCACCCCGACTGAAAGATCCACCGGGCAGTTGCTAAAGCTGGGTGTGAGACGCTCCCACATGTACTGCACGGCCTGGGCCAGCAGTTGCACATCCACGCGGGCATCATGCCGCTTCACGCCCTTGCTGGACACACCCACGCGGCCCAGCACTGCGTCCAGGCCATGGCCGCCTTTGCCACCCCAGATTTTGCGGGAGAAATCACGCGAATCGAGAGCGCTCGTCTCACGCACCGGAATGCCGTGGCGTTTGCAGTTCTCTGCAATGAAACGCATGTCAAAGCGCAGGCCATTGTGCGCGATCAGCGTCGCATCCTGCCCCACGAAGCGGGAAAACTCCATCAGCACCTCCACGGGCGATGGTGCATCCGCCACCTGCGCCTGCGAGATTCCGGTGAGCTTCGTGATGAACGAGGGAATTCGGTTCTCCGGCCGGACGTAGCTGTCGAAATATTCCCCCTCGTTCCACTTGCCGTTCTTCACCTTCATCGCCGCGATCTGGATGATCTCATGCTGGGAGGGTAACAGGCCGGTTGTTTCGAGGTCGAAGATGATGAGGTTCATGAATGCGGGCGGAACGCGCCGTCGCATTCCATCCCTTCGTTGCGGCCATCACAGACCGATTGCAAGGCATTATAAATGAACGCGTGGCACACGTGCGTTGATGTTTGTCAAAACCTCATACGGAATGGTGCCAGCCCAGCCGGCCACCTCCTGCACCGAGATCGTTTCATCGCCATCGCCTCCGATGATTGTGACCGTGTCACCGTTGTAGGCCGTGCCCCATTCGAGGTTCACCATGAACTGGTCCATGCACACGCGACCGGCGATGGGATGCCGCTGCCCACGAATGAGCACCTGTCCGCAATTCGACAGCGCACGGAAGTAACCGTCGCCATAGCCCACGGGAACCGTGACGACACGCACGAGGTGATCGCTCTGCCACGTGCTGCCGTAGCTCACCGGATGGCCCGGCTGTACGACTTTAAAGAACACGACCTGCGACTTCCAGCTCAGCGCCGGCTTCACGGCGACCGTTTGTTTCGTCTCACGCGAAGGATACACGCCGTAAAGCATGATGCCGGGCCGCACGAGATCGAGATGACTCTCCGGAAGCTGCAAAATGCCGCCGGAGTTCGCCATGTGCCGTTGCGGCGGCTTCAGACCGCGTTTCGGATAGAATTCGAGCACTTCAAGGAAGCGTGAGAGCTGCTCGCGGGCGCTTGTGATATCCTCCGCGTCCGAACTGTCGAAGTGCGAGTAGATCCCGGCCACCTCGACGTTCGCGATGCCCAAGCTGGCCTCCGGCAGCTTCTCCGCGCTGTACCAATGCACTCCGATGCGCTCCGTGCCGATGTCGATCTTCAAATGCACCCGCGCCTTCACCCTCGCCGCTGCCGCCGCCTCATCAATCTGCCGCAGCTTGTCGATGGACGACGCCGTCATCATCAACTCATGCGCGATGAACTGCGGAATCTGCCGCGTCGCCACACCACCGAACACCAGGATCGGCACCGCGATGCCCGCCTGCCGCAAAACGACCGCTTCTTCAAGCAAAGCCACGCCAAAGCACGTTGCTCCATGCTTCACGAGATGCCGCGCGACCTCCACAATGCCATGCCCATAAGCATTCGCCTTCACCACCGGCATCACTGTCGCCGTGCCGACATGCGCCCGGATCGCATCATAATTCTGCGCGAGGGTGCCGAGGCTGATTTCGACGTGGGTTGGACGGATGGCGGCGCTGTCGTTCAAGTCGCCGACTCTCGGCTAGCCCAGGATCGCTTTCAACTTCGCTGACACCTCCGCGAAAGCTTCATCACTCAAAGCCGGGGTCGCGGCAGCCGCCATCGACAGACCTTCCTCCGGCAGCGTGATCCACGAGCGGCAGCCGCCGTAACTCTTCGCATACGCGAAGTGCCAGCGCTGCGGCAGCTTGTAGGCGCGGACGAGGGCGACGTGCAGGCAGCTTTCGTCGTCGTAGATGAAGCGCTCCTTCACCACGTCCTCGTTCCAGATGTGCAGCGGAGCCAGCGCGGCCACTTTCTCCCAGTCGGTGACCTTCCAGACCTGCTCCAGCGTCGCGCAGCCGTCGATGTCCACCGTTTGGCGTTCTTCCTCCGGCGGGAAGGCACGCTGCGTGTTCTCGGGCGCCCAGCTCAGTTTTTCGGCCTGATTGTGAAACCAGGTCGGGAACAGGAAGAACTCGCGGTGCTTCCACTCGAAGCCGCCACGGCCCTCATGGATGCCGCCTTTGCGCAGGATGAGGCTGAGTTGACCTTGCACGAGGGCATCGCAGACGAAGGACCATTCTTTGAATCCGGTGGGGGCGGTGAGATTGGGCATGGTTCTTTGATTAGCCGGACGAATGATGAGAGCAAGGGCGGTGTGGACGACGAACAAGATCGGAGAGGCAAATGGCTTGAGATACAAGTGACGAGCGGCCCCTCACCCCAACCCTCTCCCCGAAGAGAATCACGTCTGCAATGAACATGAGCGGCTGGGAGAGGGAGTGTTGGAGCGGCAACCCAACGCGAATCCCCTCTCCCCGCCGCCGATGGCGCTGCTCCACGACTTTCTTCGGGGAGAGGCCGGGTGAGGGGGCGATATTCCGCCTTCAAATCACCACCTGTGGTTCCAGCGCTCGAATTTTACGCTTCGCCGTTTCCAAATCGGTCACCTCGCCATTTTCCACCAGCCAGTGCGCGGCGATGAGCGCGGAGCGCTGCAGGCCAAGCTGGCAATGCATGAACACGCGGCGTCCAGCGGCTCGCTGTTCGCGGATGATGTCCAGCGCAGCGGTGATGTGTTCCGGTTTGAGCGGAACGAGATCGAGCAGCGGCAGATTGTGATAATGCGCGTGCTCGCGGAAGGCCACGGGCGCATTGGTTTCGGCCGTGAGGTCGAGCACGGCCAGATCGCCATCGCTCACGAGTGCGGCGGCTTCTTTGGCGGTGACTTTGCGGCCAAAGAGAACACCGGGCGTGACTTCATGCCAACCGGGCTTTCGTTGGAGCCACTTGCGCTGGATTTGAGCCGTCGCGATGAGCACCGGCAGCAGGCACCACTCGGCGGAGGGCGAGAGTGTGCCGTTTTCTTTGCCCAGCAGCCGCGACAGGCCCGTGGCATACGCCAGCGCCACGATCCCGCATGCCACGGCGGGCCACACGAAGAAGATCGAGACAAAACTCAGCACCGTGCATGCCACGGCACCGATGCCATAGCGTAGCGCGTATTTTGAGGAAGGATTTCTGGTCCCGAGCTGCCGTGAATCAGGAAAGAAGGCCGCGATGGCCCAGCCCATGATGAAACCGCCCGCCACATCGACCAGATGATGTTGCCACACGAGCAGTGTGGAGAGGCCGATGAGGATGAACCACACCTTCACCGCTGTGCGAAGCCGGCCGGTGAGATGCGCGCCGTAAAACACCCACACCAGCGAGCGCAGGCTGATGTGCAGCGACGGCGCGAGGTTGTAGGGCAGGTCGTTGAAGTAGAGCGCGTGAAACAGTGGCGCGGTCCATCCCACGGGCTCCGGCCTGGGCAATGCGAGCTTCAGCGGAAACAGCAGGTAGCACAGACCGCTGGCGATGGTGACGGCGATGAGGCGCTTGGTGAGCAGATTCAACTCCAGCTTGCTGCCACAGAGAAAAAACGCACCGCAGAAGAACAGGTCGAGCGACCAATACGGCACCACCAGCTCCCTCACGAACGGGATGTGCCGCTCCCATTCAAACATCAGCGTCGGTACATCACCGCGCGTGGCGGTGAAGTGATTGCAGCCGCTGTATACGAGCACAAACGTGGCGCCCGCGAGCGCGAGCCGCCAGATCGCGGGCCAGAACAGTCCGGGTTCGCGGGGAGCGCGGTTCATGCAGGCTTGCGTGCGATGCTGACGGTGAAGATGCCGAAGTCGTCGATCCACTGCTTCTCTTTCTTGAAGCCCGCTTGCTCGACGAGCGCGTCCATCTCGCCCTGCGGACGACGGCGCATCACCCAGAACTGGCCGTCACGATTCGTGAGCGTGCGGGCGATCATTTCCACCTGCGGATGCCAGGGCTGGCCGGTGTAGATGAGCCAGCCGCCCGGATTCACGGCGCTGAAGAGACCACGCAGCGAGCGCTGGAGCTTGTCGTTTTCTGGGAACAGTTCATACAGGCCGGAAACGACGGCGATGGAAGGTTTCGGCTCGACGGTGGCCAGCGATGGCTCGTCAAAGGCATCGCCACGCAGATGCGTGATGCGCTCACTGAGACCCATCTGCTGCGCAGACTCACGGCCGCGTGCCAAAGCGGATTCGCTCCAGTCGCGGCAAAGAATTTTCAGATCGGGCTCGTCGAGCACATCCAGCAGGTAACGCCCGGCTCCACCGGCGATGTCCATGAGCTGCAAGGGCATGCCCGATTCGCGGATTTGTTTCAGCGCGAAGCGCAGCGCCTGATTCATGCACGCGCGCCGCTGGCGGATGCCGCGCCAGCCGATGGCGTTGAGGTAAAAGTAATCGATGACCTTGCCGACGAGCAGATTGCCGCGCGGCTTGTTGTCATAAACGTAATCGAGCGACTCGCCGGAGTCGAAACCCGTCGCATGACCGATGCGGATGCCCTGGCTGAGCCTGCCCGTGGTGCCGAGCGCCGCACGTTGCAGGATGAAGGAGAGTCCTTTGAACGAAGGGGAAGGCAGCGGCTTCTTGATGCTCGCATACTCGGCGTTCGTGGCCGGATGCGTCAGATCGGCCTCCAGACGCGGCGGTGTGAAGTTCGCGATGCTCCGCTCGGCGAAGCGCTTGATGGCTCCGCAGACTTCATCGCGGCAAAGATCGTGGAAGATGGCGTGGCGGGCGCCTTTGAGCGTGAGATGCGCTTTTTGCTCGCAGCCGTAGTTCGTGTAGAGCGCGTCGATGGCCTCGCGTTTCACCACTTTGTCGGCTCCGGCGGAAAACAGCAGCAGCGGTCGGTCCATCACCTCGGCGTCGCTGATCACGCGCTGCGCGGTGTCGAAGAGATCGACGAGGATTTTGGCCGAGATGTCCTTGGAGATGAGTTTGTCCGCATCATAGACCGCAGCGGCGCTCGCATCGCGTGTCAGCCATGATCCGCGGACGTAGCTCTTGATCGTGGCGTCGGGTTTGAGCTTCTGCATGACGCGGATGCTCGTGAGAGCCCCCGGAACGATCAGATTCACCTCCAGCGCCGGCGTGGCGAGTACGAGGCCCGCGATGCGCGGCGCGAAATCATGCACCCAGGCCGCCGCCACGACTCCGCCCACGCTGTGCGCCACCACCACGGTGCGCTCCGGCGTCAGTCCGTGCGCTTTTTGCAGATGGTGGAAAAACGTGTCGAGATCGCGCACATATTCCATGAAACCCGCCGCATGACCGCGCCGCCCCGGCGAAAGACCATGGCCGCGTGCCTCCCAGGCATAGATCACCGTGTCCGGCATGGTGAGAGAAGGAATCACCGTGTCCCAGCGGTCCGCGTGCTCATGGCCGCGATGCAGCAGCACGAGCGCCTTCGTGGCTCCTTGCACGTTCCAGGCTTTGTAGTGCAGCGAGAGTCCGTCGTCGGTGGTGAATTGGAGGCGTTCTGAGTTCATGAGGGTCTTTGATGAAGGACTTTCGCCAGATGACTGACACGTCGCCAGACGGTAATAACGATACCTGCATTGATGACAGCAATGGTCCAGGTCAGCAGCGGCCATGTGACCTGCATCAAGTCCAGCGTCAGCATTCCCAGGCAGCCCAGTGTCACCGTGAACATCCGGTGCGGTTTCGCCATCGGACCGCAGAAATCGTGCTTGCCCGTGATGCTGGCACCGAGGGCACGAACATAGGCGGTCAACACCGAGCCGCCCATCGCCGCCCAGCCCAGCGCGATGCTCCACTCCGTGCCTCCGGCGTATCCCAACGGCACCAGAATGAAGGCATCGTCGATGCGGTCGGGGATCTCATTGAAAAGTTCGCCCGTGGCCGATTTGAGCCCGCCTTCAACCGCAAGCAGGCCGTCCATCATGTTGCAGAAGAGGCGCAGTTGAACTCCTGCGGCCGCGATGAGCCAGAACACCCACGCCGAATCCGACCGGACCGCCATCAACGCCGCGCCACCACCGACAGCCGCGCAAACAATCCCCAACAAGGAAACGGTGTTCGGTTTCAACCCGAGACGCAGCATGCCACGCGAAAAAAACTGAGCCCAGGCCGTGCTGCGCGATTTCAAGGGACGGCGTGCCGAGGGATCGCTGGTCATGGGTGCGGAGCAAACATCCGCGCCAACGGATGTCAATGAGCCTGCTGGCATCGTGAGGAAATAGCGCCATGCTACGACAACGTCATCCACGACATCATCGCATGAACATCACCGACTGGGACCAGGCCTATCAGGAAAACTTCACGCCGTGGGACAAGGGGCTTCCTTCGCCGCCGCTGGTGGAATGGTTTGCCAAAAACAAGCTGTCAGGCCGCGTCCTCGTGCCGGGCTGTGGCGTCGGTCATGACGTGGCGCACCTCGTTTCGCTCGGCATCGACGCCATTGGCCTGGATATCGCTCCGACAGCGATCGCACGGGCTAAACAATGCTATCCTCAACTCGCGGATCGGTTTGTGCTGGGAGACCTGTTTGAATTGAGCGGCCCGTTTGACGCCATCGTGGAGCACACCTGCCTGTGCGCATTGCCGCCCGAATGGCGCACGCGCTACCGTGATGCTGTGGCGTCCCTGTTAAAACCGGGCGGACTGTTCCTCGGTGTGTTTTTCATCAACCCGGAAATGGATCCGGGTGAAACCGGCCCGCCGTTTGGCATTTCCATGGATGAATTGACCGCGTTGTTCGCAGATCGCTTCGAAGTGATCGAAACCTACGTGCCGACGGCCGCCTATCCGGGCCGTGAGGGCAGGGAGTGTGTCCGCGTACTGCGGCTCACGGTTTCTTGACTTCCCTGGCCAGCGGCGGTGACGGGTTCTGCATGCGGCGCGTGACAAACTCCTGCGGCACGAGCTTTTTCACCGTGCCTGCAATGATGTTCTCGACGCCGGTGGCAAAGCGTGTCGGACGCCCATAATAAATCATGGCACCACCGCCTTCGTAACCGCCCTCCTCCCAGACGCGTTGCGAGGGGATGTAGCAGGGCACGTCGTTGGTATAGGCATTGACCCAGGTACGTGCGGGGTCGAACTCGCGTTTGAAGCGCAGACTGTAGTCCACCACGACCTCGCCGGGCAGGTTGATGGTGACGAGATCATCGCTGTAATGCCAGACCTGGATGCTGTAGGGCAGAGCGGGGGGGATTTTTTCGCCGCGCTCGAGCATGACCAGGTGCTTCTTCGCGTGATAGGCCGTGTGCTTGTTCGGGTCGGCAGCCCTGGCCCTCCAATCCTCGGTGGTGGGCAGCTTGTCAAAAGGCAGCATCACCTCGCTGCTGACACAGTTCAGCGGCCCGCTCACCGGCTGCATGGGCTTGTTGATCAGGCGCACGATCTCTCTGGCAATGATGACGCCATGCTCGGCGGCGAAGCGCCTCTCGCGGCGCGGATAAGGGTTCTGATCGGCGCCGCAGCCGATGGCGATGAGGCAGATGGCGCCTGGAAAGCGCAGTTCCATCTCTTCGTGAGCCAGTCCCGCCCAGTCACCATGAATTTCGTTGATGCCCAGCGTCGTGCAGTGGCAGGCATAGCTGGCATGGGTGGCGATGAGCTTTTTGCCGTCGGGGGATTTCACCCGGAGGACAGGCAGTGAGTGGTCCGTCGGGCCGTTGAAATTTTGCGCGTTCTGAAACCCGGATTCGGTTTTCAAACGACGGTTAAACGCGAAATAGGCCTTCCCCACACTCCAGTCGAGCCGGGCGGGCTCCATCT
>DAORHS010000010.1:0-18566 GCA_035438165.1 Prosthecobacter sp. | reverse complement strand
CGACCAGTCCAAAGGCCAGCATGCCGCCGATGAGAATGAGCAGACGCCAGTCGATGTTCTCATAGGCGTTTTCGAGGCTGATACAGCGCATGAAAACGGCGAGCATGGCGACAAGGACGAAGGCGATGGTGTCGGGCAGCCAGCCGAGGCTGCTTGCAAGCACGGCACATGCGAAAGCAGCGAGCAAAAGGAAGCCCCGCCGCTGAATTTCGGGATTGAACACATGCTGGGTGATCACCACCATTTCACCGCTCTCTTCGAAATCACGAAACCGCTCCTGGGGACCTTGAAGCAGCAGCAAGTCACCCGCCTGCAGCTTTTCATCCGCCATGTGGCGCATGAGCGAGCGGTCTCCACGCATGAGGGCGAGGACGGAGAACCCGGAGCGCTGACGGAAATGACTTTCACGCAGTGAACGGCCCACAAGGCTCGAGCGCTGGGTGAGCACGATTTCAGCCACTTGGGCGGTGCTGGTGTCGATGCCGGAATTCCGCAACGTCGCATCTTCCACGATGTCGAGGCCCTCGATCGTCTTCACTTTGATGAGATTTTCCACCCTGCCGGCGATGAGTACGATGTCGCCTTCTTCAAAGCTCAGATGCCGTGTGGGTGTGAGCTTCTGATCATGGCGGCGGATTTGGAGGACCTGAAACTCCATGGCGGAAAAATCAGATTCAAAGATCTTCTGGCCGATGAGAGGAGACTCCGCCAGCACCACCACCTCGGCCAAGTATTCACGGATCGAGTCCTTGGTCTTGTCCGCCTGGCGTCCACGGCCTGCAAGAAGACGCGCACTGGCGACCGTCAGGTAAAGGATTCCCGCCAGCAGAATGACAATGCCAATGTGGGTGAACTCAAACATGTGCAGCGGCTTCATGCCCATGCGCTTGATGACCCCGCTGACCGCCACGTTGGTCGAAGTACCGATCAGGGTGCAGGTGCCGCCCAGAATGGAGGCAAAAGCCAGCGGCATCAGCAGACGCGACGGCGGTAGATTCAAGCGACGCGCCAGACCGATCACCGGACCCACAAACACCGCCGTCACTGTGGTGTTGTTCATGAAGGCGGAGATCAAACCCACGGCCCCCATGAGTACGGCCGAAAGCATGGCCGGTCTGCCTCCCAGTCGTCGTGCCAGCAGGCTGCACAAGGCGTCCAGCACACCAGAATCACGCAAAGCCGCACCGATCACGAAGATCGCCGCCAGCATGATGATCACACGGTCGCCAAAGCCGGCGAAAGCCCGGTCCACGGTGAGAATACCGGTCAGCACCAGCACGCAGAGCATCGACAGCGCCACCATGTCCACGGAGATCTTCTCCGTGGCGTAGGCGATGACGACGGCGACCAGCAGTCCGATGACGATCCAAGCTTCCATTTTGGCCGCATCTGTGGCGCAGGGAGATGATGGCCTCAAGGAGCAAGCCACGGCAACCGAAACATCTTTTGGCACAATGATTTGGAAGCATCGCAGTCCTTTGGGCGTTATTCCGCGCCCACTTGTCATGCAAATCCCCGCCAGCACCCTTTTCGCCGTTTTCTTGTGCAGTTTGTCCGTCTTTGCGGCGCCTCGCGCCGAGCATGTTTTTATCGTCAGCATTGATGGCGCCAAGCCGGCGGTCATTGCGGAGAGTGAAACGCCCACGTTGAAAAAAATGGCCGCCGAAGGCGCCGTGACCTGGCAGGCGAGCACGATTTTCCCTTCGATCACCCTGCCCTCCCACACCTCCATGCTCACCGGAGTCGGCCCGGACAAGCATCAGATTCTGTGGAACGCGTTTACTCCCATCAAAGGCTTCGTGAAGGTGCCGACCGTGTTTTCATTGCTCCGCGCTGCTGATCCCAAGGCGGTAACCGGCATGTTTGTCGGCAAGATTAAATTCCGCCATCTGTGGCTGAAGGACACGCTCGATATTTTCGACTTCGGAGGACCGCAGACGATGGCTCCCGTGGCCGGATCGCCCGAGATCGAGAAAGACAAAAAGCCGTCTCAAATGGTGGCCAAACAGGCCGCGCCATGGATCAAGGAACACAAGCCGCGTCTGTGCTTCATCCACTTTCCGGATGTGGACACCGCCGGTCACAAGGACGGCTGGGGCACGCCACAGCAGAAGGAGGCGCTCAAGGTCACGGATCAGGCGCTCTGGCAGGTGTGGCAGGCCGTCAAGGAGGCCGGCATCGCTGATTCGAGCGTCATCCTCATCAGCGCCGACCACGGCGGCCATGACAAGACGCATGGCCTGAACATTCCGGACGACATGCTCATCCCCTGGATTGCCTGGGGCAAAGGCGTTAAAAAGAATTTCACCATCACCGATCCGGTCACCACCTACGACACCGCCGCTACAGCGCTGTGGCTGCTGGATGTGCCCGTGCCTGGAGATTTTGACGGCAGGCCGGTGACGAGTGCGTTTGAGTGAGTGATCCACGACTGGGAAAGAATTCCCGTCTATTTGGACGCTAGGTCTTGCCAAACCGGAGCCTACTTCCTAACCTCGCGCTCCTTATGAGCGAAAAATCACCTGTGAACTGGGAGCAACTGGAAGCGAAGCCGGAGTTCCGCGCGCTGCTGGCCCGCAAATCGCGTTTCATCATCGGCTCCACCATTTTCTTCGTGGCCTACTACTTCGCGCTGCCGGTGCTCGTCGGCTACTTCCCGGAAATAATGAAGAAGGAAGTCCTGGGCCGCCTGAACTGGGCCTACCTCTTCGCCTTGTCACAATTTTTCATGGCCTGGGCGCTGGCGTTCATCTACACGCGAAAAGCTGCGATATGGGACAAGGAAGCCGCCGCCATCGTCCACGGCCATTGACCGCTTTTTTGACTGCCTTGACCATTTCTTGACCCTTTGACCTGATTTTCTCCCCATGACCATCGCCGTTTGGATGTTTCTCGCCTTCGTCGTCGCGACGCTCGGCATCACTGTTTGGGCCGCCAAAAAGAACACGGGTGCCAGCGCTTACTTCGCCGCTGGCCGCAGCATTACCGGCTGGCAGAACGGACTCGCCGTGGCGGGTGATTACATGAGCGCTGCCTCCTTCCTCGGCATATCGGGGATGATCGCCTTTTTCGGTTACGACGGCTTCATGTATTCCGTCGGCTGGCTCGTGGCTTATCTGACGGTGCTCATCGTCGTGGCCGAGCCGCTGCGCAACGCAGGCAAATACACCATGGCCGATCTGCTCGCCTACCGCCTCACGCCACGTCCGGTGCGTGCGATGGCCTCGCTGAGCACGATCACCGTTTCCACCTTCTACATGGTCGCGCAGATGATCGGCGCGGGCACGCTGGTCAAGCTGCTTCTCAAAGACCTGCCTTGGATCAGCACTGAGTGGGCGATCATCGGAGTCGGCGTGTTGATGGTCGTGTACGTCGTCTTTGGTGGCATGCTGGCCACCACCTGGGTGCAGATCGTCAAAGCCATCCTGCTCATGACCGGCACGATCTTCCTGAGCATCCTGGTGATGAAGCACTTCGGCTTCAGCTTTGCCAAATTCTTCGAAGCCATCGCCAACCTCACCTACACCGACAAATCGGGTGTCGAAGTGACCAGGAACTTCCTCGAACCCGGCATGAAATTCGGGGCCAGTGTCACCAACGGCTGGGGACCGCTCGATTTGATCTCTCTCGGCCTCGCGCTGGTCTTCGGCACCGCCGGTCTGCCGCACATCCTCGTGCGTTTCTACACCGTGCCGGATGCCAAGACCGCCCGCGTCTCCGTCGTGTGGGCCATGGTCATCATTGGCATCTTCTACATCCTCACCACCTTCCTCGGCTTCGGTGCCGCCACCATTCTCACGCCCACGAACATCGTCACCGACAACATGGCCGCCCCGCAGCTCGCGGAAGCCCTCGGCGGGCCGGTCTTCTTCGCCTTCATCAGCGCCGTCGCCTTCGCGACCATCCTCGCCGTCGTCGCCGGTCTCACCATCAGCGCCAGCGCCAGCTTCGCGCACGATTTCTACACCAACGTGCTCCATCACGGCAAAGAACACCGTCCCGGCGAGGAAGTCCGCGTCGCGCGCATCACAGCCTTCGTCGTCGGTGCCATCTCGATCTTCCTCGCGATCAAGCTGCAAAACGTCAACGTCGCCTTCCTCGTCGGCCTCGCCTTTGCCGTCGCCGCCAGCGCGAATCTGCCCGTCATCGTGCTGAGCATCTTCTGGAAGAAATTCAGCACCACCGGGGCCGTCGCCGGCCTCGCCGTCGGTCTTGTCAGCAGCATCGTTCTCATCATCCTCAGCCCCAGCATCATGGGCATCGATGCCCCGGACGTCGTCGCAGCGAAACGTCACCTCATCCAGGCCGACGCCATCTTCCCGCTCACCAATCCCGGCATCTTGAGCATTCCCCTCGGCTTCCTTGCCGCCATCATCGGTTCATTGATGAAACGCGAGCCCGAAGCCGAAGCCAAATTCGCCGAACTCAAAGTCCGTGCCCACACAGGACTTGGCTCCGAGAAGGCGACGGCGCATTGATTCTTTCGCTCGCTAGGTGCAGCACGGGCACGGCTGCACGAAATGTCCCGGCGAGACTTCTTTGAGCGTGAGATCCATGCTCACGCTGTCCTGCCATTTCGGATGCTTCATGCGATGGCCGAAAGCGCAGCCCGCAGGCGGATTGATAGGCGACGGCACATCACCGCGCAGGAGTTTCCGCTCACGGCGCTTGGTGGGATCGGCGATGGGGATCGCGTCGAGCAGCGCCTTGGTGTAAGCGTGGCGTGGATTCTTATAAAGCTGTGAGGCAGGCGCGATTTCGACGATTTTGCCCAGATACATCACAGCGACACGATCACTCATGTGCTGAACGACGCTGAGGTCATGCGCGATGAAGAGGTAGGCGAGGCCAAAGTCGCGCTGAAGCTCCAGCAGGAGGTTCAAGACTTGCGCTTGAACGGAAACGTCGAGCGCGGAGACGGGTTCGTCGCACACGATGAGCTTCGGCTTCAATGCAAGCGCACGGGCGATGCCGATGCGCTGCCTTTGGCCGCCGCTGAACTCAAAGGAGTAGCGATGCAGCGCATCTACCGGCAAGCCAACGCGTTTCAGCAGTTCGGCGGCCCATTCGCCGCGTTCGGCGCGCGTGCCCATCTTTTGGATGATGAACGGCTCCTCCAAGATCTGCCCGATCGTGTGGCGCGGGTTCAACGACTCGGCGGGATCTTGGAAGACCATCTGCATTTCACGGCGAAGCGTGCGCAACTGGCTCTGTGACTGCGTGGAGATGTCGTGACCGTTGAAATTCACCACGCCAGCCGTCGGTTTGAGCAATCGCACGACTGATTTGGCCACCGTGGACTTCCCACAGCCGCTTTCGCCGACGAGACCGAGCGTTTCGCCAGGCTGGAGATCAAAGCTCACGCCATCGACGGCTTTGCACGTCGCCTTCGTCGTGTAAAACACGCCACCACGCACCGGGAAGTGCATCTTGAGGTTCTGGACGGAAAGGAGGCTCATGACGCAGACAATTGTGAGGCGAAACACGCGCAGGCTTCGACGCCATGACCACCGCCGCAGTCCTTCCACGGTTGACGTTGGGTCAGAACGTCATCGCTGTGCTTGTTCGGGCAGCGGGAGGCAAAGCGGCAGCCTGAGGGCATGTCTTTGAGGCTGGGAACCATGCCGGGAATGACGGGCAGGTCGGTCTTCGGCGGATGATCGAGCTTGGGCAGGCAGCGGATGAGACCCTGCGTGTAGGGATGCAGCGGCTTGGCGAAAATATCATGCACGGGACCGCGCTCGGCGATGCGGCCGGCATACATCACGGCGACTTCATCGCAGGTTTCCGCGACGACACCGAGGTCGTGCGTGATCAAAATGACTGCCATGCCGGTTTCGCGCTGGAGCCGTTTCAGGAGGTCGAGAATCTGCGCCTGCACGGTCACATCGAGCGCGGTGGTCGGTTCGTCGGCGATGAGCACCTTCGGATGGCAGGAGAGCGCCATGGCGATCATCACGCGCTGGCGCATGCCGCCGCTGAGCTGGTGTGGATACTCGTTCACGCGCTGATCCGGTGCGGGAATGCCGACCCACTCCATGAGTTCGACGGCACGTCGCAGCGCCTTGTCCGGCGCCATCGGTTCATGAAGCTGAATCGCCTCGATGATTTGCCTGCCGACGCGATGCACGGGGTTGAGCGCGGTCATCGGCTCCTGGAAAATCATCGCGATATCGTTGCCGCGAATCTTGCGCATGTCCTCGATGGGCAGCTTCGTCAGATCGCGGCCTTCGAACAGGACCTGACCGGCGAGAATCTGCCCCGCCGGTTGCGGCAGCAGACGCATGAGGCTCATGGCGGTCACGCTTTTGCCACAGCCGCTTTCACCGACGAGTCCGAACGTCCTGCCGGCTTCGAGGGTGAAATCGACATCATCCACGGCGGTGAGCAGACCGTGATCGGTCTGAAAGCCGACGCGCAGATCGCGAACTTCGAGCAGGGGCGTCGCCATCACTTCGTTCCTCCCGATTTGAGGTTTTGATCGAACACGAGATCGGTTTCGGGGAAGGTCTTGCCGCTGCGCATCGCGTCCTCGGTTTCACGTTTCACGTCTTCATCGATCCAATGCACGTGGCTCGACATCGGCAGCTCGCTGATCGCGACATTGAAGGTTCTCTCCGGCCACTTCACCCAGCGCCAGTAGGCCACGCGGTAGTAGTTCTGCTCGTAGGCGGGAATCCATGGCGCTTCGTCATAGATGATCTGATCCGCGCCCCAGGAGGCCTTGCGGATTTCCTCGATCGTCGTCGCATGGCGCTCGTCCTCGCAAAACTTGTCCATGCGCGGGTCGGCGAAGCTGGTGAGGTTGTTCGTATTCGGCTTGGGCGTTTTGCCGTCCTCCATGAAGGCGTCTTTCGAGTGCCAGGCCTGGTAGTGATCCGGAATCGGTGGTGTGACGCTGAAGGCGACGGAGGCGATCTGATGTTTCTTCTGCGTGGCCTTTTGGAAGTAGGCCGTGCTGTCCATGCCTTCGAGCTTGTATTCGAGCCCGCACTTCAGCGCCTCCTCCTTGAGGCGTTGCATGACCTTCTGCAGGATCTCCGACTTGCGATGCAGGATCGTCAGCGAAAGGCGTTCGCCTTTGTCGTTGATCAGCACGCCGTCGTTGCCGCGCTTGGTGTAGCCGGCCTTGGCGAAATGCTCGCGCGCCAGTTGCACATCAAAGGGCCGCGCCTTGAGCGGCGGGTCGCCGATGAGCGGGAAACCCTGGCTGAAGCTGTTGAGCCGCTGGAAGTCGCCGCGCAGATCGAAGTCGATGACCTTTTGATAATTCGTCGCGTAGCAGAGGCCGAGGCGGAGCTCCTTGTTGTCCAGCGGCGGCGAGGCGAGGTTCAGCCACAGGCCGCCATGGGAGCCGGGCCAGATGTTGTAGTACTTCGCCTTGTGGATGTAGCCGTTGTGAACCTCGGGAATCTCGAGCTTCTCGTACCAGTACTCGGGAATGCCCATCATGAGCTGCTCCACGTCGAGCTCGCCCTGCCGGAATAGCTCCATCACCTTTTCTTGAAGGCGCACGACGCGATAGACGATGTAATCGACGTTGAAGCGGTTCCTGTAGAATTTTTTGTCCTTCGCCCACCAGTTCTTCACGCGGGAGAGCGTCACGCTGCGGCCGAACTTGATGTCTTCCTCGTGAATCACATACGGCCCGGCGCTCGGGCGGCAGCGCCATTGATAACGCTGCTCAAAGTCCGGCCCGAATTCGCTGTAGAAGCGGCGCGAGAGCGGCGAGGTGCTCACGTAGTAAGGCGCGAGCGGCTTGGCCTCGGTGAGCGATATGGACAGCGTGCGCGCATCGTAGCGGGTGATGTTCGAGTAGTTCTCCGAGTACCACTGGTTGCCGAAGGGATTCTTCGGGTACTCGCTGAGCTGCATGTAGAACTGGAGGAAGAAATCGTCCGCCTCGATCGGCGTGCCGTCGGAGAAGGTGGCATCTGGATCGATTCGGAAGTACACCGTGCGGCTGTCAGGCGACACGGCCCATTCTTTGGCGACGCAAGGAATGACGCGGCCGGTTTCAGGGTGCAGATTGATGAGCGACATCTCGACGTCGTCGTAGTGATAGCCGCGGAAGGAGCTGTTGCTGTTCTCGCCGAGAATGCGGAGCGTCGGTGGGAAGGAGAGGATGTACTGACGCATCGTGCCGCCCTTCTTGGCGTTGGGGTCGCCGATCTCCGGCTCGTCCATGCCGTTCTCCCATTTCAAATCGGCAGGCACGTCCTCCGGCTTCGCGAAGGTGAAGTACTCGGGCTTCTTCAGTCGCTCACGGGTCATCGCGAGCTGGGTTTCGATCTCCGCTTTGGCGGCGGCATCGGTTTCCTTCGCGATCAGCGCGGGCAGCTCCTTTTCCTGGCTCTGCAAACCTTCGAGCACCTTCTTGTTGTAGTAGCTCCAGAAGGCGTCGCGCTCCGTGGTGCCGTCATACGGCGGGAAATCCGCAGCCGGCAGCGCTCCGCCGAGCAGGGCGGCGGTGCAGACAACGAGCAGCGAACTGGAAACAGAAAACTTCATTGGTAGGTCGTGAACTTCTTCGGATCGAAGGCCTCTCGCAGCGCCTCGCCGACGAACGTGACGAGCAGGAGGATGAACACCATGGCGGCGAACATCGAGATGGAAATCCAGAGCGCGGAGAGGTGATTGATGCCGTCGTCAAACAGCCAGCCCCACTGCGGATACGTCTCCGGCAGGCCGAAGCCAAGGAAGGCCAGCGCGGTGAGCGATGAAATGATGCCCGCAACACTGAAGGGCACGTTGGTGACGACGGTGGCGAGCATGTTCGGCAAAAGATAGCGCGTGAGGATGCGCCAGGTGCTCGCGCCTTGCAGCCGTGCGGCGGCGATGTAGTCGCGCTCCTTCTCCTTGTAGGCCAGCGCACGCAGCGAATAGGTGAGACTGGTCCAGGAAAAGAGGCAGATGACACCGAGCAGGATAACCAGATTCATCTCCGCCACGGTGATGATGCTCACGACGATCATCACGATGTAGAGGAAGGGCAGTTCCTCGATGATTTCGATGATGCGCTGGAAGGTGATGTCGAACACGCCACCCAGGAATCCCATGAGCGAACCGACGATCAGTCCGACGCCATAGGTGAAGGCGAGGTAGAGCACGATGGCCTTCAAGTTGACCTGCCAGCCTCCGTAAATCTGCGCCAGCACATCCCAGCCCTTGCTGTCCGTGCCGAGATAGTGGCTCGCCTTCCAGAGTGGGGGAATCGGCGGATAAATGGTCATCTCGTATGGCGACACGGCGGCGGCTTCGAATTCCGTCTGCGGCATTTCGCCCGTCCACTTCTCGCGCTCTTTCACACCTGCTTTGTAGAACGCCGAAAGCGCGAGCCCGCCGTTCTTCGCATAGCCGAGTGATTCACCATCCGGCACGCCTTTGCGGAAGCGCGTGTCCGTGTGTTTCAGTGTTGGGGCGTCTGCATACGAGGTGCGAGCGCGGCCTGAGAACGGCTCCTTGTCGCCAGGTTTGAACCATTTGCCGTCACGTTGCTCCAGCGTGATGGACTGCAGCGTGTCGGTGTCGAGCACGGGATCCCATGGGACGAGCGGCATCAGCACGAAGCCGCGTTTCTGCGTGCTCAAGACCTGTTTGAGTTCGCGGTAGCTTGCCTCCTGTTCGCCTTCGAGGCCGAAATCCTTCGCCTGATAGCGCTTCTGCACAAAAGCCGGGAAATACGTTTTCCCATCGCATCGCACCATCAGCGCCCGTTTGCCGACGATGGCTTGGTCGAGCATCGCCACCGCGACCAAGGCCAGCAAAATGCGGAACGACCACCAGCCGCGGCCAATGCTGCGAAAGCGCCGAAAGCGCTGCAGCGTCACCGGCGTCCAGCGAATCTCGCGTGGCAGAAACAGCAGGCCGAGTATGCCGAGCACGATGAGAAGCAGGGACGAGATCCATCCAAACCAGGGGCCGATGCTGAAGAACCACGACACGGTCGGAATCAACAACCCGCACAACTCGCCAAGAATGGCCAGCGCTCCGAGGGTGATCGCGGTGATGGAGAGTTTGCGGTTCATCACTCGAATCGAATGCGCGGATCAAGCTGCGCGGTGATCACGTCGGAGAGTACGTTGCCGAGCATGAGCAGGAGTCCGCCGATGGTGACGGTGCCCATGACGATGGGGTAATCCTTTTCGAGCAGGGCGTTGAAGCCCATGAGGCCGAAGCCGTCGATGTCGAAGATGCGCTCGATGAGGAAGCTGCCGGCGACGAGCACGGTGAGCGCCTGGCCCATCGTCGCGGCGGCGGGAATGAAGGAATTGCGGAGCGCATGACCGATGACGGCTTTTTTGAACTCGACGCCCTTCGCCATCGCCGTGCGCACGTAGTCGCTGGCGAGCTGGTCGAGCAGGTTGTTTTTCACCAGCATCGTCAGTCCGGCGAAACTGCCGACCATGTAGCAGCACAGCGGCAGGAAGGCGTGATGGAAGAGGTCGTAGATCTTGCTGAAGAAACCGAGTTCCGAAAAGTTGGGGCTGACAAATCCTTCCAGCGGGAACCAGCGCAGGCGTGCTGCAAACACGACCATCAGGAAGACGCCGAGCACGAAGCCGGGAATCGCATAGCCAAAGAAGATGAGCACGGAGGTCGCCGTGTCGGTCGGAGTGCGGTGTTTGATCGCCTTCAGCACGCCCAGCGGAACGCAGACGATGTAGGTGAGGATGATCGAAAGGATGCCGTAGAACAGCGAGATCGGGAACCGGCGCTTCATCATCGTCCACACCGGCTCGCTGTAGCGTGTCGAGTCGCCAAGATCACCTTGCAGGACGCCGGAAAACTTCGGCTGGTAGATCAGCGCCACATACGGTTGAGGCTTGTCGAGTTTTTGTCCGGGGTTCGCCTTTTCCCACTCCACCTTTTGTTGTTCCGGCGTGATGATGCGAGCACGCCAGGAGAAGGTGTCCACGCCTTTGAGAGGCAGAATCTCCGCGGCATTCTTCGCATTCCGCTTCACCGTCACCACATGGGCGGTGCCGGGCAGCTTGACCTCGGTTTCCGTTTTGCCGTCAGCAAAGTCGGCGCGGGAGCGGTTGATCTCCTTGGGCCAGGCGCCGAACCAGGCGGCGTAGGCGACGAGGAAGGGCTTGTCGTGACCATACTGCTCCTGGAGCTTCAAAAGCTGCGCCGGTGTCAGACCGCTCGATTGCTGCCGACTGCTGCCACCGCGCTGGCCATCCGCCTTCATGCGCGCTTCGAGGAGCGCCTGCTCCATGGGTCCGCCGGGCGTGAAGCGAATGATGAAAAACACCACCAGTGTCATGCCGACGAGAGTCGGCGGGATGAGCAGCAAGCGGCGGATTAAATAGGCGGTCATTCAGGGAAGCGAAACGGAAGTCTCCGACAGTACGTTCGTGCGCACAAGGATTTGTGTGTGATTTGCGTGTGTTGACACGATTGAGGGCATCATGGATGAATGGCACCGGATGATTCGCTTCCTGTTCTCCCTCGCTGCTGGCGCTGCAATGACAGCCGGCCTCATCGGGTGCGCGGACTCATTTGCGATCAAAAACGAGGCGGTTCCGGCCGAGCTGGAGCAGAAGCTCCATGCGCAGGCGGTTCCGGCTTCGGAACTCAAGTTGTCCAAAGCCGGACTCAACGTCCGCACCGTCAGTGTGCCGCCGCCGGAAGGTGTTCTCCGAGTGCCGATGTATTATGAAAACGGCATTCCGCACATCAAGGTCAGCCTCAATGGACGGAAGCCGAAGAACTTCATGCTCGACACCGGGGCGACGTTCAGTGTGTTCGATGCCGAGCAGGCGGTGGAGTACGGACTGCGGACGGTTCCCCAGGTGCGCCCCACAATGGCGGGTGTGCTCGGCCGCGAGCCGGGCATGGCGGCGTTGATCCCGACGGTACAGATTGGGCCCTGGCGGCTGGAAAACCTGCCCTGCATCATCCGCATGCAGCGCACGGCCTGGGGAAGCGGCATTTTGAAGGAGCATCTGGGTGTTTCCGTGCTGGGCGTGCATCTGGCCGCCAATCACTGCAAATACCTCACGCTCGATTTTTTGAAGGAGCAGGTCGAGTTTGGCTTCACCCGCAGTTATCCAGGAAAGGTGCGGAAACACCTGCACAAGACCAATCTCAACATGAGCAATGGCGTGCCGACGACGGTGCTGAAGTATGGCAGAATCTCCTGGGAGGCCGTGGTCGATTCGGGTTCGGTCTTTGGCGTGCAATTGGATCAGCGTGTGGCCCAAGTGCTCGGCTACAAGGACGGTGGTTGGAATGTGGGCGGGAACTACCTGATCACCGGCGTGGGCGGTGCTCAAACGCCGGATCAAGCGAAGGTGCGGGTGCTGGAGTTCCAAGCCCTCGGCTTGTTTGGCTCCTATTACCCGTTTGCCGAAGTGGATGTCATGCCCGGCCCGTCGCGCCTCGGGACCTATTTGCTGGAGGACTACCGCGTGACGCTGGACTTCGAACGCAAGCTGCTGTGGATTGAGTGGGGCTGAGAGGAAACGCGCAAGAAGCGTCCGAGAGGGCGATTTTTTGCGACAGGATCGCAACAGGACAAGCCTTGCGCACAAAAGTTCAAAAAAAACAAGATGACGGTTGCAAACCTGTTGTCGCTTCCCTATTCTGGAAATCCTTGTGAAATTTTTCACAAGCTCATCTGACGACATTTTCTATGGGTAACTTTTTTCCGCGTTGGTCCAACTGGCTGCCTCTGAAGCTTGCCATTGCCGTCGTGTTCATTGCCTTCGGCGTGAGTGTCGGCGTCGCCTATTACTTCACTCCGAAATACACCCGTGTGGGCTACGAGCCGACGCAGCCGGTGCCGTTTTCACACAAGATTCACGCGGGCCAGCTCGGCTTGGACTGCCGTTACTGTCACAGTTTTGTCGAGAACTCGAGCCACTCGAACGTGCCGACGAATCAGACCTGCTTCAACTGCCATGGTCCGGGCAAAGGCAACATCCGCAGCAACTCCCCCAAGCTGGAGATGGTGGTCAAAGCCAACGAAACAGGGGCCTCGATTCCTTGGGTCAAGGTTCACAAGGCTCCCGACTACGTCTATTTCAATCACAGCGCCCATCTCAACCGCGGCATTTCCTGCGTGTCCTGCCATGGCAAGATCAATGAAATGGAAGTCGTCCGCCACGACCAGCCGCAGTCGATGGGCTGGTGCCTCGATTGCCATCGCAATCCGGAGAAAAACCTCCGCCCGCTCGAGTTCGTCACCAACCTGAATTACAAGGCTGGCGACCTGACGCGTGCTGACTTCTACAAGGGTTTGCTCGATAAGAAGATTCCTGCTGGCGAAATCGCCACCGCCATCGCGGGCAAAGGCACCAAGGCCGACAACCTCGACCAGCTCCTCGCTCTCGCAGAGAAAACCTACGGCAAACAAGTGACCCAGACGGAAGTGGGCACCCAGATCAAGAAGCACTGGCAGATTCAGCCGCCGGAGAACTGCACCGCCTGCCACCGCTAACCCCCGCGCCCCTTTTTCTGACACATGAAACGCATTTGGAAGCATCCTGAGGAGCCGCAGAACGCCAAGCGCTACTGGCGCAGTGTCGCCGAACTGGATCGTCGTGAAGATTTCTTGAAAAATCTGGGCCGTGAGTTTCCCGAGGGAGACACTTTGACCGAAGACGAGCGTGAGAACAGCCGTCGTGAGTTTTTGAAGATCATGGGTGCCAGTGTGGGCATGATGGGTCTGGCAAGCTGCCGACGTCCGCTCACCAACATCCTGCCCTACACCCAGCACGTGGAGTGGATGGTGCCGGGCAAATCCCTGCTGTATGCCACCACGATGCCGCGCAGCGGTGGTGCCACGCCACTTGTCGTCACCACGCATGAAGGCCGTCCGACGCATGTCACCGGCAACCCCCTGCATCCTCTGGGCGGTGGCATCGACACCTTCGCGCAGGCTTCCGTGCTCGACCTCTATGACCCCGAGCGCTCGCAGAAGCCTCTCGGTGCCGGCAAGGAACTCTCCTGGGCCAAGGCGAATGATTTGATTGCCGCCGCAGTGGCTGAAGCCAAGAAATCCTCCGGGGCCAGCCTCGGCGTCGTTGCCGGAGCCACCACCTCTCCGACCTACCTGCGTTTGCTTGGCGAATTGAAGGCCGCCTACCCGCAGGTGAAGTTGTTTCAATACGAGGCTGTCGGCGGCGAAGGTCAGACCGCAGCCAACAAGGAAGTGCTTGGCGCGGGCGTGAAGCCCTTCTTGAAGCTCGGCTCCGCGATGCGCATCCTCTCGCTGGACTGCGATTTCCTCGGCGTTGACCCGGTTGCGGGCGAGCCGATTTCTGCTTTCACCAAGCATCGTGCGAAGGAAGCGAAGACGGCGGACATGAACCGCCTCTACGTTCTCGAAAACCGTTACACCCTCACGGGCGGCATGGCCGATCATCGCAAGCCGATCGCGGCAAGCCTGATCCCGGTCGCTGCGGCTCTGATCGCCTCCGAACTCGGAGATGCCTCCGCCAAAGCTCTTGCTGACACGGCTCCTGCCGGTCTCAAGGAGTGGATAGCGCCCGCAGTTCGCGACTTGATCGACAACAAGGGCAAGGCCGTCGTCCTCGCCGGTTCCCGCCACGGTGCCGAGGTGCACGCGCTGGTCGCTTCAATCAACAACGCGCTCGGAGCCTTTGGCTCCACGATCGAACTGCTTCAAAGCACCCAGGCTCCAGAGATGGGCGGGTTTGCCGAGCTTCAGGCCGCCGTTTCGGGTGGCCAGATCAAAACCCTCGTCTCACTCACTCCATCGAGCCTTTACTACGACGCGCCGGATGCCGAGGCGTTCAGCAAGCTGGTCGCGGAAAAGGGTGTGAAGCTCATTCACGTGGGAACGCAGAAGAACCGCACCGCACGGCATGCCGCGCTGCACATTCCGGCGGCGCACTATCTTGAATCCTGGGGTGACGCCTGTGCCGCAGACGGCACCTATTCCATCGTTCAACCGATGATCGCCCCCCTGTATGACGGTGCGAGCAAGATCGAAGTCCTGCTCGCGCTCCTGGGGCGCAAAAAACTCGGTCCGGCTGAAGCTGCAGCAGCACCTGCGGCCGCTGGAGCTGCTCCGGCCGAAGATGCGGCCTACACCGCTGTGCGCGACACCTTTGCCTCGGTGGCAGGCGGGCTTGACGAGAAGAAGTGGAATTTTACCCTGCGTGACGGCTTCCTCAAAGGCTCCGCCTTCGCCAAAGCCAGCGCTGCACCGAACGTTGCCGCCGTGGCTGCAATCGTCGCCAAGGCCAAGCCTGCGGCGGCTCCGACGGATGATTCCCTCGAAGTCGTTCTCACAGTTGACTCCAGTGTCTATGACGGCCGTTACATCAACAACGCCTGGCTCCAGGAAGCGCCCGATCCGGTGACGAAGCTCACCTGGGACAATGCGGCGTGGATCGGTTCGGTCACGTTCCGTCGTCTGGGCCTCAAAGAAGGCCAGCACGTCAAGATCACGGTGGGCGGCGCTGAAATCGAGATTCCGGCCATCGAAGCTCCCGGTCATGTCTCCAATTCCATCACCCTGCCGCTCGGCTATGGCCAGAAAGGCGTCGGTGTCGTGGGCGGTGGTCGTGGCGTGAACGCCTATGTCCTGCGCAAGCAGCCCGGTACGTTTGTTTTGAGCGGTGCCAAAGTGGAGGTGCTTCCCACAATCGCCGAACTCGCGATCACGCAGGATCAGAACACGATGGAAGGCCGCGCGGTGTATCGCGAAGGCACGCTCGACACGTTCAACAAAGACGTGACATTTGCGCAGAAGACGGGCATGGACGGGCACATCCCGGAAAACATCTCGTTCTACAAAGGTCAGGTCGGTGTGAAGTCGAAAGAAAACCCGGACGGCTTCGACTACGAGACCAAGCACCAGTGGGGCATGGTCATCGACCTCAGCAAGTGCATCGGCTGCACGGCGTGCATCGTTGCCTGCCAGAGTGAGAACAACATCCCGGTCGTCGGCAAGGATCAGGTCCGCAAAGGACGTGTGATGCAGTGGATCCGCATGGACCGCTACTTTGCCGTGCCGAAGTGGGGCAAGAACGAAGTCGCCCAGGAAAGCACGTATGCCGTGGACAACCCGACGCCTGAGCAGCTCGAAAACGCCGAAATGGTGCACCAGCCGCTGGCCTGCCAGCAGTGTGAAGCCGCTCCTTGCGAAACCGTCTGCCCCGTGAACGCCACCGTCCATACCGACGACGGCCTCAACGCGATGGCCTACAATCGTTGCATCGGCACGCGCTACTGCGCCAACAACTGCCCTTACACTGCCCGTCGCTTCAACTGGTTCGACTACAACAAGCGCAACCCGCTCATCGACACCAAGGTCCTCGGCATGACCGTCGGCAATCTTTACGCCGGCCCGCTTGGCGAGAAGAAGGAGGACGAAAGCCTCCGCCTTCAGCGCAACCCGAACGTCACCGTCCGCATGCGTGGTGTCATCGAGAAGTGCACCTACTGCGTGCAGCGCATCGAATCCGCCAAGATCCTGCAGAAGCAGGTGCAGCGCGACTCCAAGAATTTCCGCGTGCCGACCGACACGGTCAAAACGGCCTGCCAGCAGTCCTGCCCGGCTGACGCCATCGTCTTTGGTGACCTGGCCGACAAGAAGTCCGCCGTCGTCAAGGCGAAGGCTTCGCCGCGTGACTATCAGTTGCTCAAGTACATCGGCACCCGCCCGCGCACGAGCTATCTCGCCCGTCTGCGCAATCCGAACAAGAACATGCCCGGCGCAGAAAACATCGCCGTGTGGAGCAACAACCAATTCTAATCCGGACACATGGACGCTTCCGCCCCAGCAACAAACACCCCGCGCATCCTCGACCGCGAGCCGTTGGTTCTCAACAACCGCTCCTACTCGTGGATCACGAACCGCATCTGCGGCATCGTGGAAAACAAGCAACCCGGCCTTTGGTGGGTGCTGTTCATTCCTTCGGTGATCCTCACCGGCCTCATGGTGTTCTGCTTCACCTATCTCATTTCCACCGGCGTCGGTGTCTGGGGTCAGAAACAGCCGGTCGCCTGGGCCTGGGACATCACGAACTTCGTGTTCTGGATCGGTATCGGTCACGCCGGCACGCTGATTTCCGCGATTCTTTTCCTCACGCGTCAGAAGTGGCGCACGTCAGTGAACCGTGCTGCGGAAGCCATGACGATCTTCGCCGTGATGTGCGCCGGCTTGTTCCCGGCCTTCCACGTCGGTCGTGTGTGGATGGTGTGGTTCCTCGCTCCGATTCCCAATGCGAACGCCATTTGGCAGAACTTCAAATCGCCCCTGCTGTGGGACGTGTTCGCGGTCTCGACCTACTTCTCCGTCTCGCTGGTGTTCTGGTTCCTCGGCCTTGTGCCCGATCTTGCGACGCTGCGTGACCGCTGCCGTCCAGGCTTGAAAAAATTCCTCTATGGGCTGTTCGCCCTCGGCTGGCGCGGTGGCAACCGTCACTGGAGCCACTATGAGACCGCCTACATGTTGTTGGCCGCTCTTTCCACGCCGCTGGTGCTCTCCGTGCACTCGGTCGTGTCCTTCGACTTCGCCACCTCCGTCGTTCCTGGCTGGCACACCACCATCTTCCCGCCCTACTTCGTGGCAGGCGCCATCTTCGGCGGGTTCGCGATGGTGCTGACGCTGATGATCCCGGTCCGCCGCATCTACGGTCTGCAAGATCTCATCACGCCGAAGCACATCGACAACATGGCGAAGATCATCCTGCTAACGGGCACGATCGTCGGCTACGCCTACTGCATGGAGCTGTTCATGGCCTACTACAGCGCCAACCCGTATGAAGGCGCCGCCTTCACGCTGCGCGGTCTGACCGGTCCGTCCACCTGGGCCTACTACTTCATGTTCAGTTTCAATGTGTTTGCGCCGCAGCTCTTCTGGTACCGTCCGTTCCGTCACAACATGTGGGTCGTCATGTTCGTCTGCATGTGCGTGAACGCCGGCATGTGGTTTGAGCGCTACGTCATCATCGCCACCACCTTGGAGCGGCATATGGTTCCCGGCTCGTGGGGTGTGTATCAGGCGACCTGGGTCGATAAATACACCTTCCTCGGCACCTTCGGCTTCTTCATGATGCTGTTCCTGCTGTTCCTGCGCTTCCTGCCCGTCATCGCCATCGGCGAAGTCAAAGGCGTGCTGCCGCAGTCGAACCCACACCGCGACGAGCACGGTGAGAAGGGCATCCAGGAGGAAGACCTCATGGATTACTCGGACCGCCACGTTCCCAAACCTGTTGCCGCCTAACTTTTTAACCGCACCCCGACTGTGAGCACCACCCTCAAACGAGTCCACGGCTACCTCGCTGAATTTGACAGCGTGCAGGAGCTGTATCATGCCGCCGAGCACGTGCGCGACGCCGGCTACCAGCGCTGGGACGTGCATTCTCCGTTCCCGATTCATGGCATGGATGCCGCCATGGGCGTCTCCCGTTCGAAACTGCCCTACTTGGTGTTCTGCGGCGGCATCACCGGCACCATCACGGCGTTCACCTTGCAGACGATCACCCAGACCAACTTCTGGAGCAGCATCGGCCTCGGCTTCCTCGAAAAATTCGTCGAAACCTATCCGACCGTCGTGCAGGGCAAGCCCACCGACATCT
>DAORHS010000009.1:0-18945 GCA_035438165.1 Prosthecobacter sp. | reverse complement strand
GCGTCTGTAAAGAGTGCGTCAAAGGTGAGCGGAGTGATGGAGTCGTGGAGCGCGGGCCTTCCGTTCTCCGTAGCACTGCGAAGGATGAACCGAGTCCGCAGCCGGGTGCGTGGGTCCCAAGTAAACGAAGGCCCTTCAGCTCCGTTAACACGAGGATCGTGGGGGAGGAAGATGACGGGGCAACGCGGAGGTTCCCGGCGTGACGGAGTGCTGCGGACTCGGAGGTCCGCGCTCCTTTGCGACGCTGCCGCAGGGACGTTCGGGTGACGGAACCTCGTGGAGGTTCCTGATCCGGCGGGGTTCGTGGGCGGTGCGGTTCCCAGGAGAGCGCTCGCTGGCGCTCGGCACTCCTGGGCTGCCTGACGAAAGCCCGTTGGGCTTTGGAGGCGTGAGAGCGACAGATCAGGCTTGAGGGTAGGGTTGTTGTTCGTACCCTGGCGTCATTCCATTCGTTCAGCAAAATTTAGCCGCGAGTTTCTGCCGTTCTTTCACCGTTGCTGAAAGATTCCTCATTTGCCATTCACACACACTACAAATTCCCCACTGAATCTTAGACAAAGAGTTCTTCAACTCGCCCAACCGCTCAATTCTCCCTTCATGAACCTCGGTCTGCAGTCGACTAACAATTGAACTATAGGAAATCAGCCAATTTGTGGAGTAGAGCATCGCAAGCATCTCGATTTCCGGAGAATATGCCTGATTGAGTATAAAATCCCTCAACTTCGACACACTATCTGTCGAAAGCACTCGCATAAAATCAGCGAGGTGCTTCAGCCCCACCTTGAATCCATCATCCACGATCCATTGTTTTATAGCTTTCTCTCGTTCAAGGCGTCGTTGCTGAACTCCGGCAAAAAAGGTCACCAAAACACCGATAAATGCAACTGAGGCAGTAACAACCGCCGCTATAAATACCGCCAATGGGGACCACAAATCCTTCAACGGAATGCCATTAGAAATGTCAGGAACGAGATCTAGAGTTGGAAGTGCAAAGTGATGGGTCTGTGCCCAGACCTCGACATTGTCGCATGTTACGAAAATCAGTAAGTGCATGACTATAATAGTTAACTATTCTCCAGATTTTGGACAGGTAGCTTCCTTGAACATCGATCTTTAGCAAGTCTTGGTAAAAAGAGTCATCCAGTTCATGCACATAAGGCTTTCTAGATTGCCATCTCGTGATCTGTGAAGAATTCCATCCTTTTTGGAGTATTTGAAGCTCGCCGCAAAGCTCTTCTGTCTCCGAAGGACTCAAGATGAGTCTGTGATGCGCTCCCAAGAGACATTGGCCTAGATAGGTTTTGATAGTCGTTATATGTGATTGGTAGCAACGTTCTATGTAAAATATCCTTGAGAAAGTGAATCCTGCATCGCGCAAGGCGTCGAATGCAGTTTGCTCGGGAGGTGTAACGGCACAAAATTGCTTGCACCAAGTTTCTCGGTAGCTTTGACTCAGCTTAGAAATAACCAGTTTATAAATTCCATCAATGTAATGAAATGCCTCGGCAGGAGTCATTTCCATCAGCATCTTGGCAACTCCCAATCTCTTTGGTAACGAATGGCGATCACTGATGATTTCACCAAAAAAGTCGAGTTGAATAAAAATACGATCCACCATTTCGACACCTCTGACCATGGCCGTTATCGCCGATGTGTCATCAATATCAGATGGGCAGGTTATACATTCGATCTGTTGAATGGATATCAGTTCCTCTTGACCAACCGTAGACTCATGCAATGCAAAAAGCACCCCCTTGATGTCTTCAATTGTTATGCGTGAGAAGAATCTTTGGAGTTCCTCATGTAGTAACCGCACAGGGAGCCCGATGCTCGGTTGATGAATTCTTTGGTTTACAAGCCGTGTTAAGACCAGTCGCGACAAACCTAGGTAAGCGCCATTGCATTCTCGCTCAAACTCACCCCGCCAGTGCAGTTCGAGCCGTTTGACATGAGGCATACTCCATGCAGCACGTATAACACGTCCCCTGAGACCAATGAGAGCAAACTCATTGTCAAATTTGCCATGTTCGATTTCGCACCATAGGGCAGATTGAAGCATTTGAAGAGATGCTACGGCAATATGTTCAAGAATCTGAGATATACTATAATTGTTCAGTTCAATAAGATTGATTTGAGATAGACGGTTTGAAATTCCTCTTCCGCCAACACTATTCGCTTCAAACCACCATTCAAAAATGGTTTTGAGATAGCTGAAGTATGGGATCAAATCTGGATGCTTTTTCTTGACCCTGTTCGCCAAGAACAGAAGTCTTTTTTCCACGATCTCGGAGATAAAGCTTTCTGTTGTCGACAACGCGCGACGCTCCTCAACTAAAGGCAAGTGGACATTCTCCGGGCCAAGGGAGATGTGCAACGTGTGCAACATTCGTCTTCCAAAAGAATTAATCAGGGCGACATTTTCGTCTCTGACTGTAAAGACAAACTTGATGTTTGGAAGTGTCATCCGCGCTGCTATTTGAGCTTCATCCCAATGATTTAGATAGCTCTCCATGTCGACAATTGGAGGATACACTTTCCCTCCCGCATGTTTAGCATCCAAAACGTCGGCATTATCGATGAACACAACCAATGGTAAACTCTGCTGATAAAGTAATTGGTAACATCGAAGCCATTCCCGATACTTCATCGCTCCGCGAATATCATCGAGAGCCTGTCGCACGTTCCCAGAGATGATATTGTCTTGATACCTAATTCGTTTCGCATGATGCCCCGAAGTCGGCAAATCATTTCCATATTTTGCTCTTACCGACGAGAGTGCGTCTGACCTTAAATAATCTGCTCGTGTTAGAACGTATGTCGCTAGTTTAATTTCACCTATTGAAGTATGATCCTCTGTGATTTCTAGGCCGCTTGCGTGTTCTTGAAAAATGGCATAGTCATAAATTGGGTCATGCCATTCACCCTTATCGCACATTGCCGCGTGAATGCGGAAGTTGTTGTACAGGCGATCGTAGGCCGCATGAGCGACCTTATCTCTCAGATTCTCGTCGAAATCTCCCTGTAGGATCTTGTGTGACTCTCGGTGCTTGAGATCTACTGCGATTCCGACGCAACACTTAGCGTTTTGATATTTCTCCCTGACAAAAGTGGACTTTCCAACCCCGACATGTCCAGTTACGATCAAAATAGTCTTGTTGCCTCCAAGGAACGAAAGAAACTCTTTGTCTTCTCCTGGGCGTCTCACATATAGAGCATCGTAAAATGCTCGACTAGAATGCTCCCCGTCAGGATCATAATAAGCAAGATGCGGCTCTACAGACAAGGAAAAAACGTCAGTGACACATTCTTCAAGTTTTCGGTATAGGGACTGATCCATCATATAGGTGTAGGATTTAGCCTGCACCTCTTTACGTGTCAATTTTGTTCCTTTTTTGGGAGCAAAATGTGCTTTAACAAGAATGATACTTACTGGCACGCCTCACACGTCCCGCCATTGCGCATGGCTTCCAAGGAGCAGGCCATGACTTCTTCGGCGGTGTACTGTTTGGCGGCCGCAGCAGCGGTGGCGACGGCGGCGTGGTGGGTGCCGACGATGCCGCGCTTCTCTTTTTCGACTTCGCTGGTGGCTTTTTCGATGTTGGAGGCGCTGCGGGTGCGGAGGTAGTAGGTGGTTTTGAGACCTTTCCGCCACGCGGCACGGTACATGTGGGACAGGGTCTGCATGGCGCTCTCGCCGCAGAAGAGGTTCACGGATTGCGACTGATCGATCCACTTCTGGCGGCGGGCGGCGGCGTCGAGGAGCCAGGCCCAGTCGATGCCGAAGGCGGTGGCGTACTTGCGCTTCAGATCGACGGGGATTTCCTCGATGCTTTCGAGTTCGCCGTCGGTGTATTTGATTTTGTTCTGAATCTCGGAGTTCCAGAGGCCGCGTTTCTTGAGATCCTTCACGAGGTAAGGATTGAGCACCATGAAGTCGCCGGAGAGGTTGCTCTTGGTGTAGAAGTTGGTGAACAGGGGCTCGATGCAGGGGCTGGAGCCCATGATGTTCGAGATGGTGGCGGTGGGGGCGATGGCGAGGACGTTGCTGTTGCGCATGCCGTTCTTGGCGATCTTGGCACGCAGGCCGGACCAGTCCATCTTGCCGCCACGGGGGACTTCGATGTCGAGACCACGCTCCTGGGCGAGGAGATCGACGGTGTCCTGCGGGAGGAGGCCGCGGTCCCACTTGCTGCCTTTGTAGGTGGAGTAGGTGCCTTTTTCGGCGGCGAGGTCGCTGCTGGCCTCATAGGCGTAGTAGGCGACGGCTTCCATGAACTCGTCGTTGAACTCGACGGCTTCCTTCGAGGCGAAGGGCAGGCCTTTGCGATAGAGCGCGTAGCCGAGGCCCATGACGCCGAGACCGATGGGGCGATGACGGCTGTTGGCGGTCTTGGCGGCCTCGGTGGGGTAGAAGTTGATGTCGATGACGTTGTCGAGCATGCGCACGGCGACGCGGATGGAATCGCGGAGCTTGGAGTGGTCGATGCCGCCGTTGTCGTCGAGGTGGTTGTCGATGAGGACGGAGCCGAGGTTGCAGACGGCGGTTTCCTCAAAGCTGGTGTTGAGGGTGATCTCGGTGCAGAGATTTGAGCTGTGGATGACGCCGCAGTGGTCCTGCGGGCTGCGGACGTTGCAGGGATCTTTGAAGGTCATCCACGGATGGCCGGTTTCGAAGATGGCCTTGAGCATTTTCTTCCACAGATCGAGCGCTTCCATGGTGCGGCCGAAGATCTCGCCCTTGGCGGCCATCTCTTCGTACTCGATGTAGCGTTTTTCAAAGGCGCTGCCGTAGAGGTCGTGGAGGTCGGGGGTTTCGTTGGAGCGGAAGAGAGTCCAGTTCTGGCGGGACTCCATGCGCTTCATGAAGAGGTCGGGAATCCAGCAGGCGGTGTTGAGGTCGTGGGTGCGGCGGCGCTCGTCGCCGGTGTTCACACGGAGCTGGAGGAAGTCTTCGATGTCGTTGTGCCAGACTTCGAGGTAGGCGCAGCCGGAGCCGCGGCGCTTGCCACCCTGATTGACGGCGATGAGCTGGTCGTTGTGCAGCTTGAGGAAGGGAATGACGCCCTGGCTTTCGCCGTTGGTGCCTTTGATGTAGCCGCCGGTGCCGCGCACGGCGGTCCAGGAACCACCGAGGCCGCCGGCCCACTTGGAGAGGTAGGCGTTGTCGGCGATGCCGCGCTGCATGATGGACTCGATGCTGTCATCCACCTTGTAGAGATAGCAGGAGGAGAGCTGGCTGTGCATGGTGCCGCTGTTGAAGAGCGTGGGCGTGCTGGAGCAGAAGCGGCGGCCTTTGTAGAGCTTGTACAGCGCGATGATCTTGTCCTCGGGGTTTTCTTTCTCCGCGACGCAGAGGCCCATGGCAACGCGCATCCAGAAGAGCTGCGGCGCTTCGAGGCGCTTGGAGGGCTTGATCTTCTTATCGACGATCAAGTAGCGGTCATAGAGCGTCTGGATGCCGAGGAAGTCGAAATCCATGTCGGCGGCGGGGTCGAGCGCGCTGGCGAGCTTGTCGAGGTCGTACTTGAGGAGCTGCGGGTGGATGCGCTCGATCTCGATGCCGCGGGCGAGGTTCTTGCGGAACGCACGGCGGTGGAAGTTCGGGAGCTGCTCGATGCCGTGCTCGACGATGCTCCAGCCGAGCACTTCCTCATAGATGTAGGTGAGGAGCATGCGGCCGGCGAACTTCGCGAAGTCGGCGTCCTTTTCCATCAAGGTGCGCGCATTGAGGATGATGGTGGTCTTGAGCGCATCGACAGTGATTTCGCTGAAGATGGAGCGGCGCAGCTCCATTTCGATCTCGCCACGGTTGATGCAGAGGTCGAGGCCGAGGCTGGCGAAGTCGATGCGGCGCTTCATTTTCTGGCCGTCACAGAGGACGGTTTCGGTGGGGGAAACACGAACGAGGATGAGGGACTGCTGCTGATCGGACTCCTGCTCATTGATGATGGCGGCGGCCTGCTCGTCGGTGACGCGCATGTTGGAGCGCAGCGCACGGTACTGGATGTAGGAACGGGCGACTTTGAAGAAGCCCTGCTTCATGAGCTCTTCCTCGACGAGGTTCTGCACGTCCTCGATGTGCATGAACTGCTTGCCGTCATTGACGACCGAACGACTGACGGCCTCAGCGACCTGCACGGCGGGGGCGGAGTCCATCTCCATGGAGAGGAAGGCCTTGCGCACGGCGATCTCGATCTTGTTGTGGTTCCAAGGGACGAGCTGGCCGTTGCGGCGGATGACTTTGGTGGTGACCATGAGGGGCTGGAGTGAACCCGCGTCGTTCGCGTCCGAATTGGCGAGGGTTTCGACACGCTTCCGGCGCTCGGCGAGGCTGCGGGCGACGTCGTGGGCGTTGTGACGTACCAGAGCCTGCTCAATGACCTGGTAAATCTCTTTTGTGCTCAGCATCGGGGCCTCGCTGCCGTTGGCGGTGGTGCGTTGGGCGACTTCCTCCGCCACAGCGCGGGAAATGACCTGGACAAGCTGGCGGTTGGAGTCGTTGAAGATTTCGTTCTGGCGCTGGCGTGCCAGGAGCAGATCCGTGATCGCGTTGCCGACTGTGTCGGCGATTTCACCCACGTCGAAATCACGCTCACTGCTGCCGATGCGCACCTTCGGTGCCGCCGTCATCGGAATGCCAGCGACGCCTGCAGTCAGCGCGCTCCATTCGAACTGGGGTTTTTGGTCCTTGGGTGTGTGTGCGACGCGTTTGAGCGCCTTGTCTTCATGGAGCAGTTCGGTGATCATGGCGGGAGATCCAGGTTTGAGTTTAACGTGAGCGATTGATTAACGGAAATGAGCGAATTTAGAGGATAAAAAATTCCCGCCGGAGGACGCCAGCAGAAACGAGAGGGAGGGGAGGAGGAAAGTTACAGGTCGTCGTCGGAGCAGGTGGCGAGGTTGGAGGACTTCTGGTAGTCGGTGACCTTGCCTTCGAAGAAATTTTGCTCCTTCTTGATGTCCATCAGCTCCGCCAGCCAGGGCAGCGGATTGGTGATGCCTGGGTTCAGCACCGGCAGGCCGCAGCCGTCCAGACGACGGTCGGCGATGTAGTCGGTGTAACGCTCAAATTCCTCGGGGCTCAGGCCGACGGCATTCGTCGGCAGGCAGTCACGGATGAACTCCTTCTCCAGCGCCACGGCCTCGCGCATGATGTTCACCAGTTCATCGCGGAACTCAGCGGTCCAGATCTCCGGATTCTCCTCGACGAGATCCATGAAGAGGTTGCGCAGCAGCTCGATGTGATTGCTCTCGTCGCGCAGCGTGTAGCGGAACATCTGGCCGATGCCGGGGAACTTGTTCTGGCGGTAGAGGCTGAGGATCATGCCGAACAGGCCGTAAAACTGCGTGCCTTCCATGCACTGGCCGAACATGAAGATGTTCTTTGCCAGCAACTGCTTGTTCACCACCTGCGTCAGATCCAGATCGCGGCGCAACACGTGGGAAATGCGTGTGACGAATTCGTTCTTCTTCACGATCGTCGGGATTTGTTCGAACATCGCCTCGCACTCATGCGGGTTGATGCCCAGTGAGGAAATCATGTACAGCAGCGAATCGGCGTGGATGTTCTCCTCATGCGCATGGCGGCCCAGCACGAGTTTCAGTTCCGGCGCGGTGACCAGTTCGCGGATCACATGCTGGATGTTGTCGCCCACGATGCCCTCGGCGGCGCTGAAGTAGCCGATGCCCATCATGATGATCCAGCGCTCGTTCTGCGTGATCTCGTTGGAGCGCCACTGTTCCACGTCCTTCTGCATCTGGATGTCCTCCGGCTCCCAGTGGTTCGCCTTCATGATCCGGTAGAGGTCATAGGCCCACTGATATTTCAGCGGGAGCAGGTTGAAGGTCATGCTCTTACGGCCATTGATAACCTTTTTGGCCGCAAAGGCCTCCTCAGCTTTGTCCTGATCGAGCGGGAACTCGCGATTGCCAATCTTGTAGATCTTTTCCATGACGGTTTCGTTGCAGAGTAAAGGGTGATTTAGTTGATTTTTCGGGAAAATGGCGAGAAGCCAGCCAGCATTATAAATACTATATATTGCGGGTACCGAGGCGGATCATGCACAAGATATTGTGGGCTGGCGAGATTTTTTTCCCAGCCATTGTGCAGAAATGCGTTTCACATCGCAGTTTCAAGGGTTCCACGGCGAAAAAAATATTCAGGCGTTAAAATACCGGCCCTGCACGGCGAATTTGAGAATCTTTTCAAGCATGCCCGACTTCGCTGAAAATCAAGGCGGTAACCAAAAAACACCTATGATTGAGCCAGGACAGCGGCCTTGTGGATGATCTTGTCACGAATTCTGCTATCGTCCGCCCTATGAAATGCCCGCAAATCATCCTCTGGGGGCTTCTCGTCTGCTTCCTCAGCTCCTGTGCCGTGGTGGTGCCCCGGCACACGCCGCCCGGCGTCACCGTCGATCTGGTGCCCAAAGGCCGTTACTCGCGCATCAAGCACCGGCCGATGACGCCGCGCTACATCACCATCCACGCGACGGAGAACCGCTCCCGCAGTGCCAACGCGTATTCCCACGCCCAGATGCTCAAGAGCGGCTCCATCAAAGGCCGCCACAATGCCATCGGCTACATTGGCTGGCATTTCACCGTGGACGACCACTCCATCTACCAAAGCCTTCCCACCAACGAGCGTGGTGAGCACGCTGACTACGACGGCCCCGGCAACCGAACTTCAATCGGCATCGAAATGTGTGAAAACCGCGGCAACGACCGCGCACGCACCCTGGACAGGACCGCACGTCTCGCCGCCTGGCTCATGAAAGAGCACGGCATTCCCCTCAGCCACGTGGTTCCACACCAGCACTGGCGCATGATCCGCCACGACGACCACCGCGACCTCGGCCACAAGAACTGCCCGCATTTTCTCCTCGACCGTGGCCGTCTCGGTCCGAAGTGGCAGGCGTTCACCGCCAGAATCGCGGCCTATCACCGGGCGATGTAGAACGAACTTTCCAGTTCGTTCGGAACGCGTTCGGAGACTCGTTCTACTTTTTCATCAGATAGGCAAAGAAATCCTTCAAATCCGCGTCGGTCATGCCGGTGGTGAGGCCTTCGGGCATCAGGGAAATCGGTGACGCCTCCATCTTCTCGATGTCGGCCTGTTTCACGGCGGTTTTGTTGCTGGCCATGTCTTTGATGACGATGCCGTTGGCATCCTGGGCGTCGATGAGGCCGGTGAGGATCTGACCGCTTTTGGTTTTCACGATGTAGGCTCCGAAGCCCTCGCGGATTTCCATGCTGGGGTTGAACAGGTTGTCGAGCCAGAAATCCACGTTGGCACGGTCGTAGCCGGTGAGGTCGGGACTGAGGGTGCCGCCTTCGCCAAAGAGCTTGTGGCAGATGGCGCAGCGGGCGGTGAACTGCAGTTTGCCTTTGTCGGCGTCGCCGAGGCCGGTTTTGAGCACGGCTTTGATGCGTTCGGCCTCTTTTTTCTTCGCCTCGGTGGGACCGGTGGCGAGCAGGCCGCGCCAGTGTTTGTCGATGGCGGCGTCGATGTCCGCGTCCTTGTGCAGGCTGAGCTGGCGGACGATGTCGATGCTGAAATGCTTCACCGGCACCTTCCAGTCGTTGACGAAGCTCACGAGAATCTGCGCCCACTCTTTGCGCCCGGCCATCACACGCAGCGCGTCTTCGCGCAGGGCTTTGTCGCCGGCGATTTGACCCTCCCAACCGAGCAGGAGGGCTTCGGGGATGCGTTTGTCGTCGAACTTGGCTGCTGCTTGGAGGATGCCGCGTTTGAGGCTGGGCGGGTTTGTGGCTTTCAAAATGCCGACCATCGGCATCACGGCCTCTTGCTTGCCGAGTTCAGCCAAAGTCTTCGCGATGGCGATGCGGGCGGTGTTCGAGGCATTTTTGTCGGAAAGCAGCGCCAGAGCCTTTTTGAGCGCGTCGGCGTTTCCGCTGCGCAGCGCGAGCGTAAGATCGCCGCCGCTTTGCTTCGCCATGTAGTCGTTGAGGGCCTTGGTAAGCGAATCCGGCAGCTTCGGCATCTCCGCACCTTCAAAGGCGGAGGCGATGCCGGCGATGAACTTGCCGCGCAGGGCTTCGTCGTTCGTCAGGGCGAGCAAATCGGCACAGGAGTTGAGGTTTTCCTCGCCACCGGCGAGAGCGTAGCGTTTGGCAAGCTTTTCGGCGAGGTGATCTTTGAAAAGCATCGTCTGAAGAAAGGCAGGGTCGGCCTTGAGGAATTTGAAAACGGCTTCGCGCTCCTTCTCAGCCTTCGATTCGAGCGCCCACCAGGCAAGGAGAGCCAAGTGTTCATCGACGAGCTCTGTGCCTGCAGCCTTGGCCTTTAGTATTTCTGGCAGGCTACCTAAAACTGTGAAATCATCACCACTCCACAGAAGCGGCAAAGCGCTCACGGCGGGCAGTTTCTTCGCGGTGGCGAGGATTTGGGCGCGGACTTCGGGGTGTCTTTCCTCTTTGGCGAGGCGGACGAGGGTGTCCGTACTCCTGTTCGCTTCGCCGATCACTTTGACTGCCCAGCGGCGGATGTAGGGATCGTTGTTGGTGAGTGGAAGCTCATCTGCCGCACCCAGCGCGTCGAGCGCCCACAGCGTTTCGAGCGTCTGTGGCATTGCTTTGATCTTCGGCACTAGGTCAGTGAGATTTCGCCACGCAATTTCATGGATGGCTTGTTTGCGGAACCACTCATTCGGATGGCTCAAGTAGCCGAGCAACTCTTCACCGCTCGCTTTGCTCAAATCGAAGGGCTTCAGCTTCGGCGCACCGCTGGCAGGTCTTACGCGGTAGATGCGGCCACTGGTTTTGTGCCAGTCATCGACGGGACTGACGTGGCTGAGGCGGGTGTCATACCAGTCGGCCATGTAGAAGCCGCCATCGGGGCCGACTCCGGCCCAGACGGGGCGGAACCAGCGGTCGGTGGTGGTGATGAGCTGTTCTTCGTCCTTCGTGCGGAAGGTTGAGCCATCAGCGATGCGCTCGCTGACATAGACGAGGTTTTGCAGCGCGTTGGGCGCGATGATGCGTCCTTCGTAGGCGCTGCCGAGCAGGCCGCCTTCATAAATGGTGAATGCCTGCGGGAAGCGCTTGTTGTCGCCCTCGTGCTTCATGTGCTCGAACCAGCCGAAGGCATAGGGATTGGTGAGCGGGCCGTGTTTTCCCCAGCCTTTGATGCCGTAGCTGCCCTGCTCGTAGTGCATGCCGCGGGTGGCTCCGTTCGTGCCGGAAAAGAGGCGGCCCTTGCTGTCGAAGTCGAGGCTGAAGGTGTTGCCGCCGCCTTCGGCGTAGATTTCGAAGGTCTTCTTCTTCGGATGGTAGCGCCAGATGCACTGGCCTTCCCATTTCACGTTTTTGGTGTTCGCGCTGCTGACGTTGCCGGTGGTGGTGCTGCCGTTGGCGCCGTAGAGCCAGCCGTCCATGCCCCATTGCAGGTTCGTGGCGACGCTGTGCGTGTCTTCGAGACCGAAGCCGCTCAACTCGACTTCGGGATCACCGTCAGGCTTGGCGTCAAAATCAGCATCGGGATAGCTGAGCAGGTAAGGCGGATTCAGCACCCAGATGCGGCCCATGCCGTGCAGCGCGGCGCTGGCGATGTTCAGGCCGGTGATGACGTCCTCGTGCTTGTCGAAAAAGCCGTCGCCGTCGGTGTCTTCGAAGACGGTGATCTTGTCCGCGCCTTTTTCGCCGCGCGGCGGCGGGAGCGGCACTTTGTCAAACTTCGCCCGCAGGTGCTGGTCGTAGCTGACGATCTTCAATCCGGCGGGGAACTGATACTGGCGATACTGAGTGACCCACATGCGACCTTTCGAGTCCCAGCTTACATAAAGCGGCTGCTCAACGACGGGCTCATGCGCCATGAGGTCGATGGCGACATCGCTGCGGTGCTTGAATTTCTTCACCGCCTCCTGTGGTGGCGTGGGCGGCGTGTCATCGCGCATCACGCCGCGTCCGGGACGTGTCTCCATGATCTTTTTCACGGCTTCGTTGCCGGCAATGTCATCCGCTTTGGGATTGGGGTCGGCAGCGAGGGCGGAGGTGCCTAGCGCGAGGAAGAGGAGACGCGTTTTCATGTGAGAGAGACTAACAAGAGCGGCAATCGTCGTTTCTTGCCGTCTTGTCACGGGTTCCGGTATTTTCGTGCGGGTGAAAAAGGTGGACGCCAGGCCTGGTTTCCGCTCCACTCCACCGCGCCCACCCAATTCACATCATGTCTGATTCCTACACCGAAGTCACATCACAAAACTGGTTCAGCCGCATCGGCGAATCCATCAAAGGCATTCTGTTCGGCATCATCGTCATTCCCCTGATGATTGTTTTGCTCTGGTGGAACGAGGGGCGCGCCGTCACCACCGCCAACAGCCTGAAGGAAGGCGCCGCCGCCGTGGTGGATGTTTCGGCGGACAAAGTGGACCCGGCCAACGACAAGAAGCTGGTGCATCTGTCGGGCGAGGTCACCACCGCCGAAGGCGCGTTTGATGACGAGTTTGGCATCGAGGTTCCGGCGCTGCGCCTCGACCGGAGTGTCGAGATCTACCAGTGGGAGCAGGACGAAAAAACGGAGAAGCGTGAGAAGGTGGGCGGCAGTGAGGAGACGATCACCACCTACACCTATGAAAAGAAGTGGGTGGACGAGCCCATCGACTCCTCTGGGTTCAAAAAGCCTGCGGGTCACGAGAACAAGGGGGAAATGGTGGCGAACAACAAAAGCTTCCCGGTCGAAGACGCAAAGCTGGGAGCTTTCCAGGTGCCGGTCCCCATGGTCGCCTCTCTTCCGGGTGCCATCACTTATTCGGTGAAGGAGGCGGATCTGCCCGATGACATCAAAAAGGAGGCGCTCGTCAGCGCCGGAAAGCTCTATTACGGTGCCGATCCTGCCAAGCCGCAGATCGGCGACCAGCGGGTGGCGTTTGAGATCGTCAAACCCAGCACCTTCAGCATCATGGCGGCTCAGTTGGGGGACACCTTCGGCGACTACCAGACCAAGGCGGGCGATGCGCTCAACATGATCGAGTCCGGAGTCGTCAGCGCGGAGGCGATGTTCAAGAACGCGGAAAGCGCGAACGTCATCATCACCTGGCTCGTGCGATTCCTTGGCTTCCTGTTCATGGCGTTCGGATTCATGGCCATCATGCGTCCGCTCAGCGTACTGGGCAGCGTGGTGCCGTTCATCGGCAGCATCATTGGCATGGGCACAGGCCTGATTTCTTTCGTGCTGGCCGGTTCGATCTCCTTTGTGGTGATCGCCATCGCCTGGATCTTTGTGCGGCCGGTGCTGGGCATCGCGCTGCTGGCGCTGGCCGTGGGCGGCTTCATCTACATGCGCAAGCTCGCGGCCGCCAGCAAGCCGGCCGCCGCCGCTTGAGATGTGAGTTTGAATGCAATCTAAAGCTCATGGTGGTTGCTCCCATGGGCAGGTGTGTCACAGTATTTCACTGATGCGCCTCACCAGCAGTTCCAGCTCCGCCACGCCCGTCGTGACACGTTCCGCGCCACCTTCGCCGCTGGAGTTGTCCGCGATGATGCCTTTTGGCCGGTATTGCGTGCAGGCGCAGGTCGGCATCGGCGGCATGGGCACGGTGTATCGTGGCACGCAGCTCAGCCTGGGCCGCCCAGTCGCGATCAAGGTGCTGCGAGTGAGCGACGGCTATGACTTCGCCTTTGAGGACCGGTTTCGTCGTGAAGCGCGGGCCATGGCCACGCTCAATCACCCCAACATCGTCGCCATCCACGACTACGGTCATCTCGGCTCCGATTTCCTCTTCTTCGTCATGGAGTTCGTCGATGGCACCGATCTCGGCGCCATCATGGCCCAGGGGCGCATGACGACTGAGCTCGCGCTGCAACTGCTGCCACAAATCTGCGCCGGTCTCGAGTACGCGCACTCCAAGGGCATCGTCCACCGCGACATCAAGCCCGCGAACCTCATGCTCACGCGCCAGGGGGAGGTGAAGATCACCGACTTTGGTCTCGCCAAGGACGTCATGCGCTCGCCTTCGATGGCCACGGAAACACACATGGTCATGGGCACGCCGGAGTATGCCGCGCCGGAGCAGTTCAATGCCCATCGCGAGGTGGATCATCGGGCAGACATCTATGCCTTCGGGGTGCTGATGTACCAGATGCTCACCGGCGCCCTGCCGCGAGGCTCCTGGCAGCCGCCCTCGATGTTACAGCCCGGATTGGACGCCCGTTTTGACGGCATCATCGTCCGCGCCCTGATGACCGACCGTCAGCATCGTTTTCAATCCATGGGCGACATGCGCCGTGCGATCGAGGGTGCCTTGGTTCCCTCAGCACCTCCTACTCCCAGCCGACCGCTGCCGGTCACCAAGCCCAGCGCCGGACGCATCCTGCTGCTCGAAGATGATCTCATGGTGCGCGACCTGATGCGTCGTGCGCTCGAAAAAGCCTCGTTCGAAGTCGTCGAAACCGGCGATGGCAAGGACACGCTGCGTTTGTATCAGGAGGCGATGCAGCAGGGCCGCCCCTACGATCTCGCCATTCTCGATCTCACCATTCCTGACGGCATGTGCGGACGCGAGACGATGCTGCACCTCCGTCGCATTGATCCGCAGATTCTCGCCATCGTTTCCTCCGGCTATCGCGATGATGCTGTGATGAAGGACTGTGCCGCCTACGGCTTCGCCGCCGCATTGCCGAAGCCCTATCAGGTGGAAGGCCTGCTGCAGATCGTGAGCGGCGCTCTCGCCGTGGGTCGTCGGCGTGTCGCCGCGTGAGTCATCGCACTTTCACCGCAACCTGCGCCTCCATCGCCTCCCACACAGAGTGCACCACGCGCATGTAGTTCATGCCTTCGCCAAAGTCGGGCCTTGGCCTTGGTGCGGAAGGATCGCGCACGGCGGCGATGAAGTCGTGCTCCACGGTCCAGCTTCGCTGCATCTCGGTGGGAATCGGGATCGACTCCAGTTTGCCGCCGCGTTTGCCGAGCTGGAGGTCGTCCGTGTTGAAGTCGTAGCTCAGCGTGCCTTCGGAGCCGAAGAGCCACAGCTTGTCCGTCGGCGCATGTGCGGCCACGCCGCTGAAGAGCATGGTCGCTTCGATGCCGCAGCGGAATTTCGCCATCACGTTCACGAAATCCGGGATGTCCACCTCCACGCCCGCGCGTTCGGGGATCACCACGTTGCCACGCGCTTCGACCTCGATGATGTGGCCTAGCCAGTGCTGCAACACCTCGGTGTAGATGCCCAGCGTGAGGATTTGAATGCCGCTGAGGTCGGACTGCTGCCGCCAGTGCGCCGGAGCCTGCGGATCGAGCCACGCGTCGTTGAAGCTGTGCAACAGCAGTTGATGCGGCGTGCCGATCGCACCTTCCGCGAGCAGTTGCTTCACGAGTTCGCCGCCTTTCATGCCCTGCGGGGCCGGGCAGATCGCCGTGACGAGTTCGGGGTAACGAATCGACGCCTCCCACATCTGATTCGCCTCCGGCACGGACGCCGCCATGCGTGCCTGCGTGAAGACATGCTTGCCGTGCTGCAGCGCGTAGCAGGTCATCTCCGCGTGCATGTAGGGATGCGTGCCGATCCAGACGACGTCCACGTCGTCGGACGAGGCCAGCTCCTCCCATCGTGCCACCGCCTTCGCTTCCGGTGCAAATTCGCGGCAAAACGCCTCGGCGCTCGCCACCGAGCGATTCGTCACCTGCGTGATCTGCACACCGGGAATCGCCCGCAGGCCGGGGATGTGACGTGATTTGACGATGCCACCGGCCCCGATGATGCCGATGCGGATGGGTTGCTCTGTGGAGGTCATAGACGTATGAATCGTGACACGTTTGCGCCAACATCCAAGCCCCGCATGCAAATCCTGCACATCTACCTTTCGCCTGAGCACAACTTCTTCGGTCACCACGGCCAGCCTGCGGGCGAGGCACCGGAGATCGAAGTGACCGAGGTCGAATGCGTGGCGGGCAGGGGACTGAAGGGAGACCGATTCTTCGACTGGAAGGAGGACTACAAGGGCCAGGTCACCTTTTTCGAACACGAGCAGTATGAGCGTCTCTGCGAAAAGTTCGGCGTCATGGGCGTGCCGCCCTCCGCCTTTCGCCGCAACCTCATCACGAAGGGCATCGACCTCAACACGCTCATCGGCGTCGAGTTCGAGGTGCAGGGCGTCCGTTTTCTCGGCACGCAGGAGGCCGCACCCTGCCATTGGATGAACCAGGCTTTCGCCGAAGGCGCGGAAGAAGCTCTCAAGGGCCACGGCGGCCTGCGCGCAAAGATTTTGAGCGACGGCATCCTGCGCAGCGTGGGTGCCGGAGCGCGAGTTTCCAACTCGCCTGACTCTTCTGCTGCGTCACCCGTCGCCCAAAGTGGCGAGTGGTCTGCGACACACCCGCGCTTCCATCAAGCCTTCGCCTTCTCCAATTCATCCCACGGAATCTCGGACAGTTCCGCGTTCGGATTGCGGCGTTCGAAGTAGTTGATGGCCCATTGGTCGCTGAAGAAGACGACCCAGCGTTCGTCGCTGTCCTGGGCGGTGGTGACGCCGCTGGGGATGTCGAAGTCTTCGATGGAGCCGCCATCCTTGGTGCGGACCCAGCGGAGGACGGTGTAGGGGGCGTTTTCGATGCGGCTTTGGGCGTTGTATTCGCTCTCCAGGCGGAACTGCACGACTTCAAACTGCAAGGGGCCGACAGCACCGAGCAGTGGGACGCGCTGACCGGCGTGCGGCTGGGTGAATTGCTGCACGACGCCTTCGCTGAGAAGCTGCTCCAGGCCGTCGCGGAAGCGTTTGTAGTGCGCGGTGCTGGGGTTGTGCAGGTAGGCGAAGACTTCGGGGGCGAAGCGCGGGATTTCGTCGAACTTGAGCTTGGGATCGGTGGCGAGGGTGTCGCCGATGCCGAAGCCGTGGTTGCCGACGATGCCGACGACATCACCGGCGTAGGCTTCATTCACGGTTTCGCGATCCTGGGCGAAAAGCTTCTGCGAGTTGGCGAGGCGCACGATTTTGCCGGTGCGCGTGTGCGTGACCTGCATGTCGCGCTCGAACTTGCCGCTGACGATGCGCACGAAGCTCATGCGGTCGCGGTGACGCGGGTCCATGTTGGCCTGGATTTTGAAGACGAAGCCGGAGAAGCCTTCGTTCGTTGGCTCGATGACGCGGCCATCGGCTGCCATGCGTGCTTCGGGCGGCGGGGCGAGTTCGAGGAAGCCGTCGAGCAGAAGCTGCACGCCGAAGTTGTTGCTGGCGCTGCCGAAAAAGACAGGCGTGAGCTCGCCACGGTCGATCTTGGCGCGATCGTAGTCGTGACCGGCGCCGTCGAGCATTTCGAGTTCCATTTTGGCCTGTTCCAGGGCTTCGGGAACGGTGTGCTTGGCCACAAAGTCGTCATCGAGGCCTCCGACTTTCTCGGGTGCGCGGTAAGCACCATGAACGGTGCGCTCGAAGAGATGCACGTCCTTTTTGCGGCGGTCATAGACGCCACGGAACTGCTGGCCAAGGCCAAGCGGCCAGTTGATGGCACAGGCTCCGATGCCGAGCACGGTTTCGAGTTCATCCATGAGCGTGAGCGGCTCGCGCGCAGGGCGGTCGAGCTTGTTCATGAAGGTGAAGATGGGCACGCCACGGCGGCGGCAGACTTCGAAAAGTTTGCGCGTTTGAGCCTCGATCCCTTTGCCGGCGTCGATGACCATGATGGCGGCATCGACGGCGGTGAGCACGCGGTAGGTGTCCTCGGAGAAGTCTTTGTGACCGGGGGTGTCGAGCAGGTTCACCACGCAGTTTTTGTACTCAAATTGGAGCACGGTGGAGCTGACGGAGATGCCGCGCTGCTTTTCCAGCTCCATCCAGTCTGAAGTCGTCGCACGCTGGTTTTTGCGGGCCGTCACGGAGCCTGCAAGCGCGACAGCGCCGCCGTAAAGCAGGAGCTTTTCGGTGAGCGTTGTTTTGCCGGCGTCCGGATGCGAGATGATCGCGAAGGAGCGACGGCGGGCGATTTGGGCTTCGTGGGACATGGGAGGGCTGGGTTCATGCCGCAGAGCGAAGGCCGTTTCAAATGACGAATGACGAAATCAGAATGACGAATGGAGTCAGGCCGGGTAGTTCACCCGCACGAGATACAACCCGCAGGCGGGGGCGGTTTGGTTGCTCTGCATGCCGGTGGGATCAGCCAGCAGGCTGGCGAACCACTCTTTGGACTCACGACCGCGGGCGACATGCATGAGGCTGCCGACGATGAGGCGCACCATTTTGTAAAGGAAGCCGTCGCCTTCGAATTCGAGCTCGATGACGTCACCTTCCTCACGGAACTCGACGCGGTGGATAGTGCGTGTGGTCTTCTCGGTGCGCTGGCGGCGCTCGGTTTCGGGCATGTCGCCACGATTGGCGCTGAGGCGGACGAAATTGTGCGTGCCCACGAGTTTTTCGCAGCACCAGCGCACTGCATCGATGTCGAGCGGGCCATAGACGTGCCAGGCGCGCTCGGCCTCGAAGGGGGACATCATGCGCGGCCGCCAGATGCGGTAGCGGTAGGTTTTGCCGATGGCGTCAAAGCGGGCGTGAAAATCCGGGTGACATTCTTCCACATTTAGAATGCGAATGGTGAGCGGCAGGCAGGCATTGAGCGCATGGGCCCATGCTTCGCCGCTCATGCGCACGGTCTCGGGCACATCACAGTGGGCCGTCTGCGCGAGCGCATGCACGCCGGCATCGGTGCGGCCGCTGCCCTGCACACGTGTCTCGATGCGGGTGGCTTTGCGGATCGCGGCGTTGAGTTCATCGGTGATCGTGCGTCCGCCTTCCAGGCTCTGCCATCCCCGCCACGGAGTGCCGCAGTAGGCGATGGTGAAGCGCAGGCGTTTAAAACCGGGCTCAGGGCCGCGATGCTTGCCGGCCTTACTTTCGACGTCGCTTCGGCTCATCGGTCCATTCGAGTTCGTAGGCGGCGTCAGGCAGCAAGAAGCCCTCGGGGCCGCGCTGCTGGTTCAAATACTCCTGCAGGATGAC
>DAORHS010000008.1:0-19465 GCA_035438165.1 Prosthecobacter sp. | reverse complement strand
GCTCGCGCTCGCCCTCGAATGGTTCGCGCAGCGCGGCAATCCGTGGGTCGTGCTGGAAACCGGCCTCGGCGGCCGATTGGACGCCACGAATGCGATCACACCCGCCGTCACCGTCATCACGCCCATCGGCTGGGACCACATGGACATGCTCGGCGACACACTGGAAAAAATCGCCGCTGAAAAAGCAGGCATCATCAAGCCCGGCGTGCCCGTGATCACGATGAGCCAGCATCCCGAGGCGCTCGAAGTCATTCAACACACCGCCGCCGGGCACGGCGCACCCCTCACCATCGTCGGAGCACCCTGGGAAGGCGAAACCGGTCTCGCTGGCCCACATCAACGCTGGAACGCCGCCATGGCCGTCGCAGCACTTCGAGCGGCCGGTCTGAACATCGGCGAAGACGCGATCACCCGTGGTCTTCGTGAGGTTCAATGGCCGGGCCGCTTTCAAAAAGTCGGCCACCTCATCATCGACGGCGCTCATAATCTCGACGCGGCCACCGTTCTCGCTCAAACGTGGCGGGAGCAGTTTGGCGATCAGAAAACCGAGGTCATCTTTGGCGCCGTCTCCGGCAAAGACACCGCCGCCGTGCTCCGTGAACTCGCCCCCATCGCCTCGGCCTGGCATTTCACCGCCTTCGAATCGCCGCGTGCGCTGCCTGCGGAATCACTTGGCGAAATCTGGCACAGCCTCGGCCTCGAATCTCGTCCCGTGACCACCCACGAACGCATCGCCGATGCCTTGCAGGCAGCGAACGCCCAGGGCCACGTGTTGATCGCCGGATCGCTCTATCTCGCCGGTGAAGCCCTGGCGTTGCTGGAAAACAAGCCAGAGGCTTTTGAACGAAGTGCTCAATGATCATTTGAGGCTGGTGAATCCCACGATTCTACCGTCACGAAGGACAGGCTTCACCGAGACGGTCTTGTAGTAGCCGTCCGTCGGTCTTTCGAAAGGCATGGTGATCAAGTTCCGCCTGACTCTGACCTGCTTGGAGTGCATCCAATTGTTGGTGTGCCAGTGATAATAGAAATGATGCCACAAGGCATCGGACACGCCATACTCCCAAAGGCTCAGGCCAAAGCTGCCAGTGTAGGCCCCCTTGCTCTTCGGCAGCCGGTCGAAATCGTCGGGCGATCGAATCTTTGTCACGCAACTTGAGAGCGTGACCGCACATCCGAGCGTTAGGAGAAAAGCTTTCACTCCTCCGAAGCCGACACCTTGATGCGATACCCATTCTCGTTCTTCTCCAGTTTCATCAGCCCGCGCTCCGCCACGGCCTCCAGCAGCGCGCTGAAGGTGCTGAAGCCGTAAAAACGCTCGTCGAACTGCGGCTGGCGGCGGCGAATCGCCTGCTTCACCGGGCCGGCCCAAACCGTGTCACTGCCACTGCGGCCCAGCATGGCCTCCACGGTCTCCACCACCATTTGAATGGCCTTTTCGGGATCGCCTCCCGGCTTCTTGTCCTGAGACACCGGTTTGACCGTGCTCGCTGCCGGCTTGGCCCGGGCGAGCCGTGATTTCGTTTTCTCCTCCTCGCGCACGAGGTCGTCGTAGAAGATGAATTCGTCGCAGTTGTCGATGAACAGGCCGCTGGTGGACTGCTTCACGCCCACGCCGATGACGGTTTTGTTGTTCTCGCGCAGCTTGCTCACCAGCGGTGAGAAATCCGAGTCACCGCTCACGATGGCAAAGGTATCGACATGCGGCTTCGTGTAGCACAGATCGAGCGCGTCCACGACCATGCGGATGTCCGCTGAGTTCTTGCCCGACTGCCGCACATGCGGGATTTCGATCAGCTCGAATGAAGCCTCATGCACCGCCGCCTTGAAGCTCTTGTAGCGGTCCCAGTCGCAGTAGGCCTTCTTCACCACGATGCTGCCCTTCAGCAGCAGACGGTCCAGCACCTTGTTCATGTCAAACTTGTCATACTTCGCATCCCGCACCCCGATGGCGAGGTTTTCAAAGTCGCAGAAAACAGCAATCGTATGCGCGCGGTCGGTGGGGGAGGCCATGGTGGCGGATGGTCCCTCCTCGGAGCCTCCGGGTCAACCGGCGTTCCTATCGCAAATGCGAACCGTTCACTTCATGCACAGCGCATGGACGATCCCGCTCTGGGGGCCGCAATCGCAAGACACCCGGCCCCCGGGACGTTTCCACGCCCCCCCCCAACTCTGCCCATGCATCCCATGAAGACGCGCTTCATTCTCCCCGCCTTGTTCCTTGCCGCCGCCGTGCATGCCGCACCGCCGAAGAAGGACGAGGGCATCGACCCGAACAAGCCGGTGTCATTTTACAAACATATTCGCCCGATTTTCCAAGCGCAGTGCAATGGCTGCCACCAGCCGGCGAAGAACAAGGGCGACTACGTCATGACGGACTTCGTGGCGCTGCTCAAAGGGGGTGAGGAAGGGCATGCGGTCATCCCGGGGAAGGCGGCGGAGTCGAATCTCCTGAAACTGATCAAACCGGACGAAAAGGGCAAGGCGGAGATGCCGCAGAAGGCCGATGCGCTGCATGAGTCGCAGGTGGCGCTGATCGAGCGCTGGATCAATGAAGGGGCGCAGGACGACACGCCGGCTTCGGCGAAGGCGCACTACGACATGGAGCATCCGCCGGTTTACGTCACGGCTCCGGCGGTCACATCGCTGGAATACTCGCCGGACGGCAGCATGATCGCGGTGGCGGGTTATCATGAAGTGCTGGTGCACAAGGCGGACGGCGGCGGCATCGTGGCGCGGCTCGTGGGACTCGCGGAGCGCATTCAGAAGCTCGCTTGGTCACCGGATGGGAAAAAAATCGCGCTGACCGGCGGCAGCCCGGCGCGCATGGGTGAAATCCAGATCTGGGACGTGGCGGCGAAGAAGCTGGAACTCTCCAAGTCGCTGACCTTTGACACGCTGTATGGCGCGAGCTGGTCGCCGGACGGCAAATACCTCGCCTTTGGCTGCGGCGACAATGCGGTGCGCGCCATTGAGGTCGCCACCAGCAAGGAAACGCTGTTCATGGGCGGTCACAGCGACTGGGTGCTCGACACCGTGTGGGGCGTGGACGGCAAGCACGTCGTCTCCTGCGGCCGCGACATGAGCGTGAAGCTCACGGAGGTCGCCACGCAGCGCTTCATCGACAACGTCACCTCCATCACGCCAGGGGCGCTCAAAGGCGGCGTGCAGGTGCTGGCGCGGCATCCGCTGCGTGATGAAGTGCTCATCGGCGGCACGGATGGCGTCCCGCAGATCTACCGGATGAAGCGTATCACCGTCCGCAAGATCGGCGACAACGCGAACCTCATCCGCAAATTCCCCGCGATGCAGGGCCGCATCTTTGGCGTCGATTTCGCGCCGGATGGCAAGCGCATCGTCGCCGGAGCCTCGCACGAGGGCCAGGGCACGGTGAACATCTACAGCAGCGATTACGACAGCGCGATGCCCGACGCGGTGAAGAAGATCGTCGAAACCGTGAGCGGCAAGGGCAAGGAGCTCGATGACTACATCACGAAGGACGTGAAGCAGCTCAGCAGCACCGCGATCCCTTGCGGCATTTTCAGCGTGAGCTTCAGCCCCGATGGCAAAACGGTGGCCGCCGCCGGTCAGGACGGCCAGATCCGCCTGATCGACGCCTCGAACGGCAAGATCGCGAAGGAGTTCACCTCCGTGCCGCTCGTGAAGGAGAAGATCCTCGCCGCCAGTGATGTGCTTGTCGATGACGCCGTCCGCGCGGCCGTGAAAGCCGACGACAAGGTCGAGACGCTGCACACCGGCCCGACCGTCGCTTCGATCGATGTCGAACCGACCACGATCAAGATCGGCAAGCCGACCGAATACGCGCAGCTTCTCGTCACCGCACGCATGAGCGACGGCACTCGCGCCGACGTGACCCGCATGGCGAAGCTCACCGCCACGAACGACGGCGTCATTGACATCGACTCACGCGGCATGGTGCGTCCGGACAAGGACGGCAGCAGCAGCGTGAAGATTTCCTTCCTCGGCAAGACCGCAAACGTGCCCGTGACCGTGGCTGGCATGAACGTGGCGCTCAAGCCCGACTACGTGCGTGACATCATGCCCATCATGTCAAAGCTCGGCTGCAATGCCGGCACCTGCCATGGCGCCAAGGACGGCAAGGCGGGCTTCAAGCTCAGCCTGCGCGGTTATGATCCGATCTACGACGTGCTCGCCTTCGCCGACGATCACGCCAGCCGCCGTGCGAACGTCGCTTCGCCGGAGCATTCACTGATGCTCCTGAAAGCCAGCGGCAGCGTGCCGCATGAAGGCGGTCAGCTCACCGTTCCGGGCGAGCTTTACTACGAGTCGCTCAAAGCGTGGATCGGTCAGGGTGCGAAGCTTGAGATGAAAACCCCGCGCGTCACCAGCATCGAACTCTCGCCGAAAAATCCGGTCATCGAGCGCATCGGCGGCCGCCAGCAGCTTCGCGTGATCGCTCGTTATGCCGACGGCTATGTCAAAGACGTCACCGCCGAGGCCTTCCTCGAAAGCGGCAATGGCGACGTGATCGAAGCCGACAAAAAAGGCCTCATGACCAGCCTGCGTCGCGGTGAGGCGCCGATCCTCGCCCGCTTTGAAGGCAGCTACGCCGCCACCACGATCACGGTGATGGGCGACCGCAGCGGCTTCGCGTGGAAGGAGCCCGAGAAGTGGAACAAGATCGACGAACTCGTCGCTCAGAAGTGGCAGCGCATGAAGATCGAGCCCAGCGGCCTGTGCAGCGACGAGGACTTCCTCCGCCGCATCCACCTCGACCTGACCGGCCTGCCGCCGAAGCCCGAGGACGTCACCGCCTTCCTCGCCGACAAGCGTGACACGCGCACGAAGCGCAGCGCGGTGATCGACCAGCTCATCGGCAATCCTGATTTCGTCGAGCATTGGGCCAATAAGTGGGCCGATATGCTGCAGGTGAATTCCAAATTCCTCGGCACCGAAGGCGCCACCGGCCTGCGCACCTGGATCAAGCAACAGGTGTCCGACAACACGCCTTACGACCGCTTTGCGTATCGCATCATCACCGCCACGGGTTCGAACAAGGACAACCCGCCCGCCGCTTACTTCAAGACCGTGCGCACGGCGGAAGAGATCAGCGAAAACACCACGCACCTCTTCCTCGCCACGCGTTTCAACTGCAACAAGTGCCACGACCATCCCTTCGAGCGCTGGACGATGGACCAGTACTATGAAACGGCGTCCTACTTTGCCCAAATCGACCTCAAAGGCGATCCCACCGCAGCCGGCAAGACCATCGGCGGCACCGCCGTCGAAGGCGCAAAGCCGCTGTTTGAAATCGTCAGCGACAAGAAAGACGGCGACGTGATGCATCTGCGCACCAACCAGCCCGTCGCGCCGCAGGTGCCGTTTGAAACCGAACTCGTCAGCAAGACGGCAAACACACGCCGCGAGCAGTTTGCCACCTGGATGACCAGCCCGCAGAACGACTACTTCGCCATGAGCTACGCCAACCGCATCTGGGGCTACCTCACCGGCACCGGCGTCATCGAACCGCTCGACGACATCCGCGCCGGCAATCCGCCGAGCAATCCCGAGTTGCTGCAATACCTGACGAACGAATTCATCCAAAGCGGCTTCAACGTGCGCCACCTGATGAAAATCATCGCCAACAGCCGCACCTACAATCTCAGCCTCGCCACCAACAAGTGGAACGAAGACGATCACACCAACTACAGCCACGCCAAAGCCCGCCGCCTGCCCGCCGAAGTGCTCTTCGATTCCGTCTTCGCCGTCACCGGTTCCATGCCAAACATCCCCGGCGTGCCAAAGGGCACCCGCGCTGCCGCCTTGGCCGACGGTCAGGTCAAACTGCAGGACGGATTCCTCGCCAACTTCGGCAAACCCGCGCGTGAGTCCGTATGCGAGTGCGAACGCAGCAACGAGGTGAACCTCGGCCCTGTGATGGCTCTCATGAGCGGTCCCACCGTCGGCGATGCCATCAGCGATCCGAACAACGCGATCGCCAAGCTCACCGCCGAGATCAAAGACGACCGCCAGCTCGTCGATGCCATCTTCGTCCGCGTCATCAACCGCCACGCCACGCCCAAGGAAATCGATGCCGCCCTCGAAAGCATGGCCGGACTCGATGAGGAGAACAAAGCCCTCGCCGCCGTCGCCCAGGCCAAGGAAGCCGAGCAGAAGCCCGTCATCGCCAAAGCAGAGCAGGAGCGTCTTCTCGCCATCGACACCGCGAAAAAGGAACTCGAAGCCTACAAAGTCAAAATGGCCCCCACAGTGAAGAAACAGGAGGAAGCCCGTCTGGCCGCCATCAAGAAGGCCGAAGGCACCGTGAAGGCCGCTTTCGACACCGCGCCCGCCAAGCAGCCGAATTGGGAGAACTACCTCGATCTGACCACCGAATGGCATCTTCTCGATGTGAAGCCGGGTCGCGTTGGAGGTGTCGAAAAACTTGAAGTATTGCCCGATGGCTCTCTGTTCGCCACCGCGCTGCCCGATGGCAAGCAAACCAGCGGCAACTACTCGCTCACCGGCAAATCCAGCCTGGCTGGCATCACCGCCATCAAGCTCGAGATGCTTCCCGACGACCGCCTGCCCAACAACGGCCCCGGCCTCGCCCCCGATGGCAATTTCGTCCTCGGCGAGTTCGTCGTCACCACCGACGCCGCTGATGCGAAGCGCAAACGCGGCTCCGGTGTGGCCCAAACGCTCAAGAATCCGAAAGCCGATTTCGAGCAGGCCAGTTTCCCCGTCACCGAGGCGCTGAAAAAGGGCAATCGCGACAAGGGCTGGGCCGTCAGCCCCGAAGGCGGCTTCCGCCACGAGGCAACGTTCCAGTTTGAGAAGCCGATCACGAACGAAGGCGGCACCACCTTCACCATCCAGATGCTCTCCGCCTTCCAGAACGGCAAGTACAACCCCGGCCGCTTCCGTCTCTGGGTCACGAACAGCCCCACCGTCCGCTTCGGCGTCCCCGCCGACGTCGCCGCCGCCCTCAAAGCCGCCAAACGCACTCCTGAGCAAACCGCCACCCTCACCGCGCACTTCCTCAACCAGTTCCGCGACTACCAAGCCCAGAAAAAGCTCCTCGCCGCCGCCAAAAAGCCGCTCGCCGTCGATCCCCAGCTCGTGGCGTTGGAAACGAAGCACCTGAACGCCCAAAACCCCATCGTCCTCGACCCCAAACTCATCCAACTCCGCCGCGACACCGACCTGAGCGCCAAACAGCTCACCAACAAGCGCCTGACGGCAGCGCAAGATCTGGCCTGGGCCTTGATCAACTCGCCGGCGTTCTTGTTTAATCATTGAGCAGCCGAGACCCACGAAGCGCCGTGGAGGCAAGCACCAGCGCGACACTGCTGTCGCGAGCCGGACGGTGTGCAGAGGCCGGAGAACCTTCTTCCGTCGCGAGGCGGGCGGTGAGCGATTGTATTCTGGTGATCTTGTTTCAGGATGGGATTCTCCAAATGAGCATCCCCGCCAGCACCGACACCGTCGTCCTCATTCACGGACTCGGACGCACACGGCGCAGCATGTGGCTGGTGGGGCTGTGGCTGCGGTTTTGCGGGTATCGGACGGTGAGCATTGGTTATCCGTCACACCGGGTTTCGATCCGAGATGCGGTGGCGAAGCATCTGGCACCGAAGCTGGCCGAGCTTGAGATCGAGGCGGACGCACGGGTGCATTTCGTGACGCATTCGCTCGGTGGCATCGTCTTTCGGGCGTGGGCGGCGCAACGTGATCCGGCGTTTCCTCTGGGGCGTGCGGTCTTGCTCGCACCGCCGAACCAGGGCAGTCAGATCATCGACGAGTTGCGCCAGTGGCGCTGGGTGCGCTGGTTGCTGGGACCGGTTTCGGCCGAACTCGGCACCGATGCGGACAGCACACCGAACTTGCTCGGCCCGCTGCCGCCTGATACGGGCATCATCATGGGCGACAAGGACACACTGCCTTTCTTTCGTCACCTTCTCGGCGACGAATCGGACGGCGTCGTCACCATCGCGAGCGCTCATGCGGAAGGTGAGACCGACTTCACGCTCCTGCCAACGAATCACGCCACCATCATCCTACAGCCTGCGGTTTTTCGTGCGGTGAACCGGTTTTTGAAGTCGGGGAGCTTCGCGGAAAAGTGAGTTTCAGCCGGTGTGTCGCGTCCGTTTCCAGATCACGTCCATCACACCGTCGATGTGCCGCATCACGTCATCATTGGTGAACCGCAGTGTTTCAATGCCTTGGGATCGAAGAAAGGCATCCCGTGCCTGATCACGGCATTTTCCCTCGGCGCTGTTGTGCTGGCCGCCATCCAGTCCGACGGCCAGCTTCAAATCGGCGCAGTAGAAATCGAGCACGTAGGGCTCCATGAGATGCTGACGGCGAAATTTGCGTTTGTTCACACGCCGGCCACGCAGGCAGGCCCATATCAGCGCTTCGGGATCGGTGGCATCCTGCCGGAGCTTGCGGGCAAAGGTGATGAGGTCGAGGCGCTCACCGGTGATTTCATGGCGGATTTCGTCCGGGCGCGTATGCATGGTGAGATCACAGCAAAAGAGGTCAAAGGCGTCAAGGCTTGCATCCCCCTCACCCCGACCCTCTCCCCGAAGAGAATGATCGAGCAGCGTTCATCAGGGACGGGGAGAGGGAGACGACCTGCGAACCGCCGCAAGATCGAATAAGCGCGACAAAACGAAACCCCTCTCCCCGTCGAGAATGTGAATGGCCGACTGATTGTCTTCGGGGAGAGGTCGGGTGAGGGGCCGCACCAATCTCCGGACCCCACCACCTCACGGCGCCGCGAGTTTTGTCACGACGTGGCTCATGTAGGGGAAGAGCTGTTTCTTCCGGCTGACGACGCCCGCCATGTCATAGACGTGCTCCTTGGCCTGCGGGTAGTCGATGGCATCAATGACGCGCTGGTCTCCGGCGACGAGCAGCACACTGTGATGGCGCGTGATGTCGGTGACCATGAGGCAGGCGAAGTGGAGGTTGTGCTTCGCGAGCAGCGCCTGAAGAGCGCCCTGCAGGTCGGCTTCACGCTTCCAGAATTCGTCGAGGCCGAGTTCTTCGATCTGCGAAATGCTGATGTGCCAGCCGTTCTCCTCGAAGACCTTGCGGTCGCTTTCAAGGGCGCGGTCGGGTGTGTTTTCGCGCAGCATGGAGCCGGCGGCGAAGAAGTCCTTCACGAACTGGGCGCTGTCGATGCCGCCGATGCCGGCGAGCCAGGCGAGGATGTCCTTGTCAGTGTCAGTCGTCGTCGGGCTGGTGAGGTGCAGCGTGTCGGAGATGATGCCGGCGCAGAGGCAGATGGCCGTGGACTTGTCCGGCGCGGCCTCGCGCATGCGATACATGATGCCTACGATGGTGGAGGTGCTGCCCACGGGCTCGTTGATGAAACGGATGGGCTCTTTGGTGCGTAGATTGCCACTGAGGCGGTGATGGTCGATCACCTCGATGATTTCGGCCTCGTCCGCCCCGGCCACGGCCTGCGCGAATTCATTGTGATCGACGAGCACGAGCTTCATGCGCGGCAGATCGATGAGATCGGACTTCGAGAACACGCCGAGCAGCTTCTGCGTTTCCTCATCGACGACCGCAAACAGAGGCTGGGGGGAGTGCTGCGCAGCGGGGACGATCTCGCGCAACGGCGTGCGCGAGCCAAAGGACAGAAACTCGTGCGTCAGGGCTTCGCCGATCGGACGGGAGAATCGCAGGAGCTGCGAGGTGCTGGCGGTGTCGTAGGGCGAGTAGATGATGGCGACGCCCTTTTCCGCCGCCTGCGTGAGGATGCTGGAGGCCGCTTTAAACTTTCCGGTGATGATGAGGCAGCGCGCTCCCATCTCGACGGCGAGTTCGTGAATCTCCGGCCGGTCACCCGTCACCACCACGAGCCGGCTGGCGGGAAACTGCTGCGCGCGTTTCCGTGTGGTCTCCACGCTGGAGGCGGCCACGACGAGCACCAGATCCTGGATCGTCTCCAGGTCGGGTGCGGATCCGCCCAGAATGCCGTCGAGCGCGTTCACGATGTTGAGCAGGCTTGTACGCACCTCGCGGTTGACCGCGACCGTCTTTTCATTCGTCTGCGCGGGCAGAAAGAGCTGCGCCAGTTCCTGGATCGCCGGCATGCCGAGCAGACGGCCTTCGTCATCGACGATGGGAATGCTGCGGAAGTTGTGGTCCATCATCATCCGGTACACCGAGAGGAAAGTCTGGTGCGGACTCGCGGTGAACACATCACGCCGGCAGATCGTCGAGGCGGTGGGGCGCACGTCGAGCAGCAGCTTGGGTGCCGCGGCACCGGCGGTTTGCAGCACCCAGTTGGTGCGCACACTGAGCTCGCCGCAGCACGCGGCCTGGGCCTTCATGCCGCGCACGTCACGCAGGAACGCCGCGTAGCCGATGGCGGAGCAGATCGCGTCCGTGTCGGGATTGCGGTGGCCGATCACATGGATCGTGTCCGTCGAGGGCGCCTGCCTCATCGACGACGAAATCCGAATGACCAATGGCGAACCCGGTGTCCTGGCTGTGTCAGAGGCGGCCATGCGTCATCCCATTTGAAAAAAGCAGGAGTTCAGGCAAAGCCGAGCGCAGTGATGCGCGCGTGCACGGCGTCCTTGTTTTCGAGGAGTTCGGCGATGGGGTCCCACTTGCCGCTGGTGAGCGCTTCGTGCGCTGTTCCGGGCAGGGAGACGGCGATCTCCTGGTCTTCAAAGAACACCTTTCCCGCAGTGACGTCTATGGTGACTTCCAACTGCGGGTTGCGCTCGATTTCCTTGGCGAGCACCTGAATGTCCGAGGCGCTGGCGCAGACACAGGGGATGCCCAGCGTGGTGCAGTTGCCGAAGAAGATCTCCGCGAAGCTCTCGGCGATCACCGCCCGGATGCCGAAGCGATACAGGGCCTGCGGGGCGTGCTCGCGGGAGCTGCCGCAGCCGAAATTGGTGCCGGAAAGCAGGATGTTCGCTCCTTTGAAGCGCGGGTCGTCGAGCGGATGGCCGGTGGGCTTGCCGTCCTTGTCGAAACGCACGTCGTAGAAGGCGTATTCGCCGAGCCCGTCAAACGTCACGCACTTCATGAAGCGGGCGGGGATGATGCGGTCGGTGTCGATGTCCGATCCCGGAACGTAAACGCCGGTGCCGGAGACTTGGGTGATTTTTGCGAGAGCCATGGGGGCCGCGACACTAACGAAATTCAGCCCGAGGGCAAATGCGCATCTCAGCGTCCTTGCTGCTGGATCCGGGCCGCCCGCTCCTGCTCGGCCATGAGGGCGGTCTGGCGCAGGAGTTCGCGATAGCTTTCCAGCCAGTTCCGGGTGCCTTCAGGATTCAGCGCCTTCGCCTGTCCGGCCCACAGATAGGCAAACTCGGCCTGCTCAAACTGCTTCAGCCGGTGGTAGTGCATGCCCAGGGCCAGACGGGGCTCTTCATAGAGCGGGGCGAGCGTCAGCGCCCGCTGGATGGCTGCCATGGCGTCGTCGTTCCTGCCCGCCGCATCGAGGGCATCGGCGAGGGCGAGCTGGTAGAGGTAATTGTGCGGGTTCAGCATTGTCGCGCGCGTGAGTTCCCGGACGCAGGCGTCCACCGTGCGGAGGTAGGCGTCCTTGGTCATGTCAGACTTGATGGAATCCATCAGGGCAAGGCCGTGCTGGTAGGCCAGAATGGCGTTGCGCGGATCGAGCTCCACGGCGCGGGCGAAGTGGTCGAGCGCCACCCCCGTCTCGCCGCGTTTGCCTTCGACCCGTGCGAAGGCGGCATAGCCATCCGCCGTGCCAAAGACCGCCGCAGCGCCGATCATGGCGGCGGACGCGGCGAGCATGGCAATCTTCATGAGGAAACGCAGCCCCCAGATGCGACGTGGCTTGAAGATCTCGCTCTCGATCCCCGGATTCGCGAGCAGCCCAAGAAGGACCGCCCCCAGCACCGCCGTGATCGGGATGTGGCCATGAAACTCAAACACGGCATGCACCAAGGTGGCCAGCAGGGCGGCGATGCTGCCCAACGTGAGCGCCAGCGAATTGCTGCCCAGCATGCCGGTGGCGGGAAATTTCTCAGCCGCGAACCAGCGCAGGAAACGGAGGCCGTTCAGGAGGTGCGCGAGGACGACGAGCACCACCAGCGCCAGTCCGGCCCAGCCGTAATCCGCCAGCATCTGCAGGTACTCGTTGTGGGCAAAGAGTGCATTTCCCGTCTGCGCTGACGCCTCAGGGTCCCGGTGCGTGATGCCGCCTTCGTAAAACATGCGCGAGCCCACGCCGATCCATGGCGAGTCCGCATGCTGCGCCAGCGCCGCATGCCAGATGTGAGTCCGCATGTCCTCGCCCAGCGGGGTCGCGAGCTGACGGGTCAGCATGGATTCCTCGTTCACCTTGTAAAGCGCACCGCCGCCGGCGCCACAGACGAGCAGCAGCGCGATGACGATCCATTTAAACAACGGGCGTTTTGTGCGCCAGACGATCCACAGCGTCAGCAGGACAAAGACAGTGCCGCCGACGGCAAAGCCGAGCATCGCCGCACGGCTGACCGTCAAGGCCACGCCTGCAAGCATCGCCAGAATGCCAAACCCCAGCAGCAGGCGGGAGGCGATGTGTATGCGGGCGAACAGCATCACACCAGCCGCGAGAAAGGCTGCGAACGACAGAAAGGCCGCGAGATGGTTGGGATTGTTGAAGAACCCGCCGATGCGTCCCGGTGGGAATGAACGTGAGAAGCCCGGCACGAGATGAAAATCCCAGCGGCCTTTGAAATTGAGCCAGCCGGCGGTCAGATTTCCCGCCACGAGCACCAGCAGCACGCACACGATGCCCAAACGCCACTTCGGATGACTCGCCGCCGTCACCGTCATCAGGTAGGCCACGAAACAGGCCAGCAGGACCACCCCGTCCTCACGCGCATAGACCTCCACCGGTGAAACCCACGCCCGCCAGCCCACATAGCCCGCCAGCGCCGCCACGGAGAGCAGGCACCAGTCGCTCGGCTGAAAACTCACGCGCAGTTTCCAGCGCAGCACTGCGATCAACCCCGCCAGCCCGATCAAGGCACAGCCCGGCCAGAAGAACAGCAGGCGCGTCTCCGTGCCGAGCAAACCGGTCACGAACAGGCCGAGGAGGAAAAGAATGAGCGCCAGTTTCTGCATCAGCCGGAAAGCTCACCGCTCCCGCGTGAAAGCGCAAGCGCCCCGTAGGCCGGATGTGTTTGGCGCATGTTACATCGCAGCTTCTGCAACCCGCTTTGCCAAACTATCCGGCTCCGGGAGGCACCTGCATGTCCGCCCCCCCCCGAATCAGCCGGATAGTTCGGCGAAGGGTGCCTTTGGAGCATCGCAGCTCAATTCGCCGAACACATCCGGCCTACAACGCCAGCGGCTGGTCCTCGCCAATGACCTTCACTTCCATCTCCAAAGTCACGCCACGTTCCTGCATCGCGGTTTCTTTGATCTGGGCCACCAGATCGAGGACTTCGCGTGCGGTCGCCCCACCCTGATTGACGACGAAATTGCCGTGCACGTCGGAGACGATGGCTTTGCCGACGCTGCGGCCTTTGAGACCGAGATCGTCGATCAATTTGCCCGCGCCGCAGACTTCGGGGTTCTTGAAGGTGCAGCCGGCGCTCGCGCCGACGGGCTGCGTGGTGCGGCGTTTGTGATGAGAAGCGGTCAGTTTGGTGTCGATCTCGGCCTGCGGGGCTGGCGTGCCCTTCAGCACGGCGGAAATGACGTAGCGCTCTTCGAACTCCGGCACGCTGCGGTAATGGTGCGTGATTTCAGTGAGCGGCTTCTCTTTGATCGTGCCGTCCGTATCGATGAAACGCACGCTGACGATTCGGTCGAAGGTTTCGGCGCCCATCGCACCCGCGTTCATGCGGATGGCGCCGCCGAGGTTGCCGGGGATGCCTTCCATCCACTCGAAACCGCCGAGACCGGCATTACGGGCCGTGCTGGCGATCTTCTTGAGGCGTGCGCCCGCTCCGGCGGTGATTTCGCTGCCATTCACAGAGACGTTTTCGAAGTCGCCCTTCGGGTGGATGACCGCGCCGCGAATGCCGCCGTCTTTGACGAGCAGATTCGAGCCGCGGCCGATGACGCGGATCGGAATCGAGGCGGAGCGCAGGTAGCGCACGACTTCGGCGAAGGACGCTTCGTTGCAGGGTTCGATCCAATACTGCACCGGACCGCCGATGAGCCAGGTCGTGTGGCGGTTCATCGGTTCGTAGAGCCGCGCCACACCGCCGCCGTTCGCGTCGAAGATGGCGCAGAGTTTTTCGAGCACGGGCAGATCACGCGCTATGCAGCGGCCGACTTCGTGCACGTTACCCGCACCGAGCGTGATGAGCAGATCGCCGGGGCGCAGCGCATTGCCGACTTTGTCACGTGCGATCAGCATCGTGGGCGTGCTGCCGGTCTTCGTGTGGCTGTTTTGAGCGCGGACTTCTTCGAGGATCGTCTCACCGCTGACGCCGGGCAGAGGCTTTTCGCTCGCGGGATAGACGTCGGTGACGAACAGCTCGTCCACATCGCCAAAACTCGCGCCGAACTCCTTCTTCAAAAGCTGCGTTCGGCTGTAGCGATGCGGTTGGAAGAGGCAGACGATGCGCTTCGTGCTCAGACCCTTCGCCGTTGCCAGCGTGGCGGCGATTTCACTCGGATGATGGCCGTAGTCATCCACCACGGCGAAATGCTCGCCTGCGTGCCGGATTTCGAAGCGGCGTTTGGCACCGCGGAACGACCTCAAGGCATGCTGGATCGCTTCAAACATGACTCCGCAGCGTGTGGCGAGCGCGATCGCGGCAAGCGCATTCGAGACGTTGTGCCTGCCGGGAATGCCGAGCGTCGCGGTGCCGAGCAGCGTGCCTTTTTCATAGACCTCGAACTCGGTCTGGCTCGGCTTCATCTCGAGAATGTTGGCGGAGAAGTCGTGATCGCGGCTCCAGCCGTAGCTGACGCCATGAGAACCGGCGCAAACTTCGCGGGCGACGGGATCTTCGGCGCAATAGACCCAATGTCCCGGAGTCTGGCTGAGCAACTGGTGAAACACGGCCTTGATGGCCTCGATGCCGTCGTAGAAGTCGAGATGCTCGGGCTCGATGTTGAGCACAATGGCATGCTGCGGGTGGAAATTGACGAGCGTGCCGTCGCTTTCATCCCCTTCGGCCACGAACAGCTCGCCCTCGGCATCCCAGTGCGCATTGGAACCAAGGATCGGAATCTCCGCGCCGACGTAGTGGCTTGGTTTGAGGCCGCCCTGACGCAGCACATGCGCCGTGAGCGCGGAAGTGGTCGTTTTGCCATGCGTGCCGCAGACGACGACACCTTTCTTGTTCGCCATCACGGCGGCGAGCGCCTCCGCACGACGAACCAGCGGAATGCCCTGCTTGTAGGCCGCTTCATAGGCCACGTTACCCGGCTTGATCGCGCTGGAGTAGATCACCATGTCGCAGTCCTCGACCTCCTTCTCGGTGTGACCGTGGAAGAATTGCAGCCCGAGCTTCTGCAGCCGGTCGGTTTCAAGCGTGGTGGCCTTGTCCGAGCCGTTGACTTTGTGCCCGAGACCCAGCAGCAGCAGCGCCAGCCCGCTCATGCCGCTGCCCGCCACGCCGATGAGGTCGATGCGCATGGGGTGACGGCTTTCTTTGAGGAGGCTGAGGACGGCGTGGGACATGAGGAGGCGGGAAAGCTAGGCGGGATTGCTCAGAGGAGCAAGAATCCGCCGGTCTGCGTCCTCAAATCCGGGCTGATTTTTGTCATCGCTTCATTTCGGGCGCTCTGCTCAGATCGGGGCGGTGAGACAACCCCATCCCGAAAATGAAACCTGACATTCAAATCATCCCGAAGCTGTGGACCACGATTCCCGAGGCCATTCGCAATCGAGTGGGCCGCGAGCCTGGCCCGCAGCGTGCCATGCAGGAGGAGGAGCACATGCTCATCATCCTGCACCAGATCCCCGGCCCGGACGATGCGCAGCGGCGTCCCGCCTTGTTCTGGCGGCAGCCGGATGGCACCTGGAAGTCCAATCCCGACGCCGGCGGTCTTCTCGCGCTGCAAAACCACCTCGCGGCGTTTGCGGCGAAGCTCGATGAGCTCGACAAGGCGGAGCACGCCGCCCAAACCGCCACGGAGTATCACAAGGTGCTCGAAGCCATCGCGCCCGTGCTGCGTTCGTCGCGCGGGCTGCATCGCGCCTTGCAGCAGGCACGTGAGTTCGTGAAAGCGGACCGCGATTTGATCAATCTGCGAGATCAGGCGGCCAGCATCGAGCGCAACGCGGAGCTGCTGCTCCAGGACGCGCAGTTTGGCCTCAATTTCACCGTGGCGAAACAGGCCGAGGCGCAGGCGCTGAGCGCGCAGCGCATGGCCAACACCTCGCACCGCCTGAACGTGCTGGCGGCGCTGTTCCTGCCGCTGACGGCGCTCACGGGCCTCTTCAGCATGTATGTGCGCGGTCCGCTGGAAGACACGCCCGCGAGCTTCTGGCTCATAGCCGTCATCGGCGTCGTGGTCGGCCTCGTGATGAGCACAATGGTCGTGTCGCGGCGTTGAAAGGCCGCCTATTGCCCGCTGTTCTTCCTCGCCTCCATGTAGGCGGTCATGGCGTTCATGTTTTTGACGAACTCGCCCGCGTCGATCTCATCGTCTTTGAGCCAGCGGCCTTCGCTGTCGAGGGCTTCGGCGGCCTTGCGGGCCTTGTCGGCGGCGCCCTTGGCCTTGCTGGCCCAGTCTTTGGGCGTCTGCGGCCCGGCGAGCTTGCGGCGCACTTCTTCCAGCGGCTTGCCGAGGTTCTCCTTGAGTCTTTGCACCTTGCTCATGGAACCGGTTTTGAAGCCGTAGTGCGTGGGCATGTTGCTGTCGTCATAGGTCAGCTCGTAGGTGTCCTTGACGAAGTAGAGCGGCTTGTTGGTCTGCAGTTCATAGAAGCGTGCATGCTGGCCGTCAGGCAGTTTCGAGCGCTCAAACCACGCGAAGGCCGCAGGCATGGGCTTGAGATATTTGTCATCGCCGGTGAGCACCCAGAGATCATACAGCGCCTCCATGGCACCGACACTCTCGTTGCCCGTGACGGAAGGCGGCTCGAACTTGCGCGCCCAGACCGGATGCATGTCGCGGTCATACTGCTGCGCCCAAACCGGCTGCGGCTCGGGCATCTGCGCGAGGAGAAAGAATTCACCGAGTTTTTTCAGCGCGGCGAGATAGCGCTCGTCTTTTTCGAGTTCGTAGGCACGGAACAGCACCTTGGCGACCTGTTGCAGGTTGCCGTCGTTGAGTGTGTACCAGCCAGTGTATTTCACGGCAGGGAAGGTGCGTGACCATTCGGCGGGATAGCTGGCTTTCAACACGGGCGCTGTGGCATCTGCGGGGCCGCTGAACTGCTGCGGCCACGCGCCGATCGGTGCCTGCGCGGCGAGCAGCGCGTCCATGGCGAACTTCGTGCAGCGTTTCAGTTCCGCGTCGTCCCTGCAGGCTGGTTCATGCATCATTTCGAGGAGAAAGAGCAGCGCGGACTGCGTCTTGTTGTCGTCGAGCGTGGTGGAGTTGTTGCGCTTGCCGGGTTCTTTGTCGCCAGCATCGAGAGCACTGCGCAGGTGGTATTTTTTGGCCTTCTCAGGATCGAAATCGAAGTCACTTCCCCAGCCTCCCGTGGCGAGCTGGCATTTGAGCAGCGCCTTGGCCGCGTCCTTGGCGGCAGTGAGAAAAACTTCATCGCCGGTGGCCTGCCAGGCCTTCAGCATCACCAAACCCATCGTCGTGGTGCCATGCGGCTGGATGGAGATGATCGTGGGCGACTTGCCGTGCTCGACCTCGCCGATCTTGCCCTCCTTGTCATATGAGGAGGCGTAGCCACCTTCGCGGGCGAGGTGCGTATGCGCATAGGTGACCGCTTTTTTCATCGCGGCGGTGATGGCGGCCGGATCAGGCAGATCGGCGGCCAGGACGAAGGAAGGCAACAGAGCGAGAGTAAGAAGTGCGCGCATGGCGGTTGAACGAAAGGGAGCGTTCCACTCCTTCAATTTTCCCGCAGGCTGTCACCGTGCTCCGAGCCGGATCAGCTCGCGAATTTCCTGCTCGATCTGCTCCGGCGTGGGCGAGTCCAGCGTGTCGGCCACAGCCTCACGAAACAGATCGCGGTAGCGCTTGCGGAAGCGGGTGAGCATCACGCGGAAGTTGCCCTCGGTGACTCCGAGAGATTCCGCCAGCGGCAAGGTCTCTGCGGCTTTGGTTTCCACGAAAAGCCAGGGCTGGAGCGCCGCGAAGATCATGGCCTTCCCCTCGCTCTCGAATTCGCCACGCAGGCGGTCTTTGACGGCGATGAAGAAATCCCGCGCCCAGCGGCGGTTATAGAGATCCTCGGGCGTGGCGAGATCCTGCGGCTCGTGGCGGTAGCGTTCTTCGGCCTCCATCGCATCAAAAGACAACGAAGGCTGTCTGCCGCCGCGTTTGGCCGCTGTTTCCCGCAGGTGGCGGTTGGTCAGCCAGTGCTGAAAGGAGGTGAGCAGAAAGGTGCGCATCCGCCCCCGGTCCTGCCGGGCTTTGGCAAAGAGATCGCTGCCCAGCGCATGCTGGAAGAAGCCCTGCGTCACATCCTCGGCATCGTGCGGCGACTGCCCGGCGCGGCGGGCGTAACTGTAAAGCGGGAACCAGTAGGCGCGGCAGAGCTGCGCCAGGATGCGGTCCCGCTCCGCTTCATCCGCACCTGCTTGCAGCCTCACGACATGCGTCCAGCGCGTGGTTTGAAAGGAGTGCGGCGCAGCGGTCATGGGTCACGCCTGTGAGTAGGCTTTTCAGTGACTGGAGGCGCATGACAGACGCGCCAGCTCCTCTTTGCTCAAAATGCCTGGAAACGGGGAGAAACCCTTCCACATCATGGATTCCCATTCCTCGTCACGGAGGATGAAAAGCAGCTTCTCCATCCCTTCACGAGAAGTCTGGGCGTCGTGGATCATGCTGCGCCAGCCTTCCAGCCGCTTCACGGCGCTGTGCCCCTGGGACAGCCAGCGGGCGATGTTGGCGAGGGGGATTTCCAGCAGCGTGGGATCGGCCTCGATCTTGTCGGCCATCAGCCGGTAGCGCTCGGCGGAGACTTCGTCGCCAGTGCGCTCGCGCGGGATGGATGCCGGAACCGTGCTCGTCACAGAGAGAACCTGCCACAAGGCGGCCAGGACGCCAAGCGTGGATTTCGCCAGCGCCAGCCAGCGGGGCATGCCGCATGCCTGGGGTGCGCCTATTGAAACACTGATTTACACCGCCGAGTTGGGGAGAACGTGGAGGAAACATTCTGAATCCATTCTCTGCGTTCTCCACCTCTCAGCGCTGCAAAATGAACCCGATCTGCGGCTGCCGAACTTTTTTCAGCCCGCCTTGTAACTGAAAACGTCTTTTGCTTTAAAGTTCGGTGCAGTCCTTCACAATCCCCCCGCTCATGAGCAACGACGCGCCCACACCTCCCGCAGATGACTTCCCCGCCGGCCAGACGGGAGACATGCGTGATGTGCTGCTCTCCCCGCCCACC
>DAORHS010000007.1:0-19713 GCA_035438165.1 Prosthecobacter sp. | reverse complement strand
GAGACAGGCGCGGCTCCGCCGACAACGTGCCCGCGAAATCCATGTGGTGATGCGAATTCCCCAGCCAAGTCAGCGGCGCGAACAACACGCGCTCGCCCAGCGACGCCTCGGTGCGGCGCACGAGTTCACTCGTCAGCATGCTATCCGTAAAGACCGGCATGTGCCGCCCGTGCTGCTCCAGCGCGGCCACGGGAAAGATGACAGGGGTGTTTTTATCGAGGGCGGCAACAGCAGGCCAGGCGAGGTCAGTCAGGAGCATGGAGGTAGAACGGACTACCACGTTCGTTTTTGGCAGACTTGCAAGTTTGTCCTGAGCAGGAATCGTGCGCGTATGAATTCCATGCCTCGTTTTTTGCTTTGCGGGCTGATGGTTTTGGTTCTGGCCTCATGCGGCACTTCAAGACCGGATTCGGCAGCGCTGCCCACCATCGGATTCGCCAGTCAGGAGACCATTTCGCACGCCTGCCGTGAGCGCACCGTACACCGCAGCGGCACGTCTGGCTTCGAGATCCTGCCGGGCGGTGAGGAATCCTATCTCGCGCGTCTGGCGATGGTGGAGGCGGCGCAGCGGACACTGGATGTGCAGTACTACATCTGGAAGGATGATGTCACCGGCACGGTCTTCGCTGATCGGCTGCTGGCCGCGGCGGATCGCGGTGTGCGCGTCCGTCTGCTTCTGGACATGACCGTGGACGCTCAAAAGGAAGTGAGCAGCGCGGCGCTGGCCGCGCATCCAAACATCCAGGTGGGCTTCTTCAATCCGATGACGGAGCTCAAAGGCATCTTTTTGGGCAATCCGATCCCGGTGGTCGGAGAAATCGACCGCATTCAAAGCCGCATGCACAACAAGCTCATGGTGGCGGACAACACCATCGTCATCGGCGGCGGACGCAACCTCGGCGATACCTACTTTGGCATTCATCACCACCGCAACATGCGCGACCTCGACTTCATCGCCGTCGGACCCGTAGTGCGTGATTCGACGAAGTCGTTCGACCTCTTCTGGCGCTCGCCACTCACACGTATCGACGATCAGGCCAAGGTCACCGACCGCGAACGCAAAGAGTTGCAGAAACTGCGTGATCACATCGCCCGCAAGAAACGTTCGCTCGCCAGAAGGAACGGCGTCCCCTTCCCCACCTCGCTGAGCCGCGCAGAATCCCTCAAAGTCCTGCGCCAGATGAGCGGTCGCATGACCTGGGCGGAATACGAGTTCGTGTCCGATCCACCGGAACGCATGCTGCGACAGACCCGTACCACCTCCCCTGTGAGCCGCCAGGTGGAGAACGCCCTGCGCAACGCCAGGTCAGCGGTGGTGGTGCATGCCGCCTACTTCATCCCGCAAAAAGACACGCTCGAATTGCTGCGGCAGATTTCCGCGCGCGGCGTTGGCGTGCAAGTGCTCACCAATTCTTTGGCCTCCATCGACGGGCTCGCAGCCATGGCAGGCATCGCCAACCGGCGCTCGGATGTGCTCGACACCGGCATCGGTCTTTATGAGCTCAACGCCCGTGCTCCATCGCGCAGGGATTACATTCGCGTCAAAAGGCTCACGCCCATGGGGATGCACACAAAAGGCATCGTCGTGGACGACCGCGTCTCCTTCATCGGCTCCTACAACATGGATCCGCGCTCGATGTACATCAACACGGAGACCGGCGTGATCATCCGAAGCGCCACCCTCGCCTCACGATTGAAGTCCTACCTCCTCGAAGACCTGCAACCCACTCATTGCTGGCACATCACGCGCACCAGCAAGGGCTCCATCCTCTGGTCAGGCCAGCGACCCGACGGACGGAGCAAGGTGCATCACACCGATCCGCACGCGCCGCTGAGTCGCCGTATGGGCTACTGGTTTTACCGGCTGCTGCCTTGGGAGGACTTTCTGTAGCGCAGATCAGCGCACCTCCTCGACCTTGATCGAGTGCGTGACGGGTTTGATCTGCTTGCGCACGTTGGCGTCCATCTTGGCATGCTCGTCCGCGAACTTCTTCTTCAGCTTGGCCAGCGCGGCGGCCACTTTGGGTTCCTCGGCGGCCTCGGCGGCGACGACGCGCATGTGCGTGACGAAGCTTTTGATCAGCGTCGTCTCATAGGCCTGCTTCAGGCCGATGGCGTTGATCAAACTGGCAAACGCGGCATCAAACGGCGTCTGCGTGAACTCGGCGGCCAGATTGACGCCCGCTTCGAGCTGCTCGCGGCTGAATTCCTTGCTCTGCGCACCCCACGTGACCTTTGCCTTCGCGGAACCAAGGTTTTTCACCTGAAGCGTGAGGCGGTTCAGATCCTGATTGAAGCTGGTGAAGGGCAGGATGCTGCGATTGCTGCCCGCTGACTTCGGATCAGCATCGAAGCAGAACGGCCACTTCGAGCTTTCCAGCTCCACGCTGCCGCCTTGACCACTCTTGACGACATGACCACTGCTTGCAGTGCCTTGACCCTTCATATCCATCGTGATCGTGCCGATCTCGCCATCGAAACTCAGCGCCTTCAAAAACGCCTGCGCCATCAAAAGCTGGCCCGCAGGCGCCGGATGGAAGCCATCGCCGCCAAACGGACCATAGCCTTTGCCCAGCGCGGCTTTCGACTTGGCGAGCGCGCTCACCATCGTGTCATGCACGTTCGCAAAGGGCTGCTTGTTCTCTTCCGTGAGCTTTTTGGCGATGTCGCGAAGCTGCGCGAGGTTTTCGTTGTAGATCTCGCCCTTGATCGTTGGGCGCGTGAAGAAGTCGGGATCAACACCCCCAGGCGAACCCACCGCCACCACCTTCACACCGACCTTGCCGAATCCGGCCAGGATGGCGCGCATGTTTTTCTCATACTCGGCCCCGATTTGAGGCGTGTAGGTCGTGTAGCTGCCATCGTTCATGCCGTAGCATGTCGTGGCAACGTTCGGATTGAACACCGCGAGGTCGTTTTCCAGCCGCGCTGCAAATCCACCCGCCCGCTCGCCGCTCCAACCGAACTGGAACACCTTGATGTCGCTGCGGCCCGTGCAGGCCAGCAGGTAGATCTCGATGTATTTGGAATAAATCTTCTGCTCTGTGATGCTGTCGCCAATCACGGCGACACGGGCGTTCGGGGGCAGCAAGGATTCAGCACGCAGGCTGACTGCAACGAGGAGGAAGGGAAGGAGTGAGAGGAGACGCATGGTGGATGTTCATATCGCCAAAAATCCGTCGTTCTGGCAAGGATTTGTTTTTCAAGCGGGCGTGTGTAGCCTGCGGATGCCATGGACGAAACTGAGCACACCAACGCGCCTTCGGGTCTCACTGTCGATTTGAAGCCCCAACCGCCCATGCCCAGCAAGGCTGCCAGCGGTTGTCTTCTGGTTCCAGCTCTGGCAGGCGGATGTCTGATCATGCTCGGGATGTATTTGGTGTTTGGAGCCGTTGTGAGCTCATGGCTCGGACAAGAGGTCGTTCCAGGTGCCCTGAAGAGTGTTTCGGATATGCGCCCTTTGATTCCTGCGATGGCGCTTTCACTTGGAGCATGGGTTCTGTTGCGCAGGATTCTCGGAGGACACAGAAAACCTTGGATTTACTGGTCCACAACCCTGCTCCTGGGCTTGCTGGTCTTGATAACAATGCCATTGAGCCTGTTCGGAGTATCCTGGACGGGCTCAGGAGAGAACGTGCTTCAAAAGCTCTTTGAGTGGTTCGTTTTTCTAACGGCTGTCACGATTTGGTGCTGGTTTGCTTTTAGTCCTTCCAACCGCCGGTATTACAGCTCCAAACCGTCCTGAATGATGCGCACACTCGCACTGCTCCTGGCTCTTTGCCTTGCGTCACGCGCTGAAACCGTTGTCAGCATCCAAGGCGAGGATTTTCATCTCAACGGCAAGCCGACCTATGCCGGACGCGAGTGGCAGGGACATCGTGTTGAAGGTCTGCTCATGAATTCGCGCATGGTGCAGGGCATTTTCGACGATCGGAATCCGGAAACCGTGAAGAACTGGGCCTATCCAGACACGAACAAGTGGAGTGCGGGGCGCAACACGCGCGAATTCATTACCGCGATGCCTGAATGGCGGAAACACGGCCTGCTGGCCTTCACGTTGAATCTGCAAGGCGGTTCGCCCTACGGCTACTCGAAGGACCAGCCGTGGGACAACTCCGCCATCCACGAGAACGGCATGGTGCGCGGCGATTACCTCATGCGTGCGGAGGAAATCATCAAGAAAGCCGATGAACTCGGCATGGTCGTGATTCTTGGCATCTTTTACTTCGGCCAGGATCAGCGCCTCAAGGACGAACAAACCGTCATCGCCGCCGTCGATTCCGCCGCGACCTGGGTGCTCGGCAAAAACTGGCGGAATGTGCTCATCGAGATCAACAACGAAGCCAACGTGAAGTACGATCACGCCATCCTGAAGCCGGGTCGCGTGCATGAACTGATCCAGCGGGTGAAAAGCATGACGACGGTCGATGGCCGCCGCCTGCTCGTCGGCACCTCGTTCGGCGGCGGCGCGGTGCCGACCCCAAACGTGATCGAGCATTCCGACTTCCTGCTCATTCACGGCAACGGCGTCAAAGGCCCGGATGCGATGCGGAAATTCATCGCCAAGGTCAAAGTCGCGCGTGGCGACCGGAACATTCCCATCGTCGTCAATGAGGACGATCACTTCGACTTCGACCAGCCCGACAACAACTTCACCGCCGCCGTGAAGGAACACGTCTCCTGGGGCTTCTTCGACTTCCGCATGAAGGGCGAGGGCTTCGACGACGGCTATCAAAGCGTCCCCGTGAACTGGGGGATCTCCAGCGCGAGGAAGAAGGGCTTCTTTGAGCTGATGAAGCAGATCACGGGGAATTAAAGTGGTCCGCACAGTCCTCTGTGTGGTACGTCGCAGGCCTGTGGTTGTCTTCACGTCACTGGCCCCGCAGACCGAACAGCGTTCAGGTCAAAGCGGAGGTGTCGGGTGATCGTGGAGCGCCACACAGAGGACTGTGCGGACCACTTTACGCTCGCGCGGGTGTCGGCTAGTCTCGGCGTGATGAACCGTGTTTTCCTTCCGCTCCTCTTATCCCTTGCCAGTTGCTCCACACAACCCGGCGGTCTGCCGCCGCACTCGTGGGGCATGCCGCAGATCATCAACGTCTCCGCCTACGATCCGAAGGAGAAGCAGCGGGCAGGCGTGAGCTATTCGGAGCACAATGTGTCCGCGTTGCGTGCGAATGGCGCCAGCGGTCTGATCGCCCGTGCGGGCAAGGGGGGTGGTCTGGATGAGAAATGCGCCAGCTTCCTCGCTTCGGCGGATCGTGCCGGCATGCTGCCCGGTGTTTACTATCGCGTGCAGAAGCATGTGGATGCGGTGGCGCAGGCGGACCAGCTTGTGAACCGCGTTCGTTCGCTGGCGCGAAGCCGCTCGTGGAACGCGCCGTCGCTGCTGATCTGCGGCGACTTCGACGGCAACCTTCCCCTTTCGTCCATCCTGCGCTTCATGGACCGCGTCGAGTCGCGCACCGGCGTCGTTCCCGTGGCCTATCTCGAGAACAGCACGCAGCTCAAGCAGACGCTCAGCGGTGCCGACGCCGCCACCAAGGCGAAGTTGCGCCGCATGCCCTACTGGCTGGCGCTTTACGCGCACGACAGCGGTGCGGGACCTGTTTATCCCGCGCCGGGGAATCCACGTGGGTTGCTGAATCAATACCAGGTGTGGTCCGACTGGACGATGTGGCAGTACGGCGGTGTGGACTGGGAACACGGCCGCTCCCGCCCCAAAGTGTATCACCACGGCCTGCATCGCTTCCCGCCCTACTTTGGCAATCTCGACCGGCCGACCGAACGGAACGTCTTCAATGGCTCTCATGCCGAGTTGCAGGCTTTTTGGCAACGTCACGGCCTGCCGCTTCGTTGAGGGCGGAGCATGAAAACAACCGCCGCGCTCAATTTGAAGGAGCACATCGACGCCCACGTGAGCCGCTGCGTCTTTGACGGCAACGAGATCGCCATTCGCGCCCGTGGTCCCGGCGGACGCGGAAATGCGTTTGTGACGATCGAAGACTGCGCCATCTACCGCACACAGACGGGCGTGCGTGCCGAGGACAAGATCGAGCTGCTCAAGATCAGCGGCGTGGCCTGGGGCGAGGGTGTGAGGTCACATGTCGAGTTTCACGGCGGCAAAGAAACGCCAGGCTATGAGAACACCGGCGGGCACGAAGCACCGCCGATCAACAAACTTGTCGCCAAACCCAGCCCCTGATTCCTCATGAAGCGTCTCTCCCTGCTCCTGCTGTTCACCGTCGCGCAGACTCTCGCCGCCGACCCGGCACGCGTGCTGATCATCGTCGGTCCCAGCAAGCATCCGCCGGGATCGCATGAAGTCGCTGCGGGCGGGCGCGTGATGCAGCATTGCCTCGAACACATGTCCAATGTGCCAGGCGTGAAGGCCGACGTGGCCTACGAGTGGCCGGACAAGGCCTTGTGCGATGCCGCATCGACCGTCGTGTTCATCGGCGATACCTTTCCGGCGAATCGTCTGCCGAATCCGCAACAGAACCTCGCCGATCTCGAGGCGATGATGAAACGCGGCTGCGGCATCGTGTGCGTGCATTACGCCACCGGCCTGCTCGGCGAAGACGTGACGCCGGAAGGCGATCATCCGCTGCTACGCTGGATGGGCGGCTACTTCGCGAACCGCTCATGCAAGCACCATGAGTCCTTCGCGAAGATCTTCCCCGCCGCCACGATCACACCCGCCGCGCCGGAGCATCCGGTGTCGCGTGGCTGGAAGGAGTTCACGCTGCATGACGAGCCCTACACGAACAATTACTTCGGCCGAGGCAACGTGATGTCCCCAAACGTCACCGCGCTGGCCACCTCGATGCTGCCACCGGATCATCCGAAGCGTGAAACCGTCGCCTGGTGCGTCGAGCGCGACGACAGTGGGCGCGGTTTCGGCATCGTGATGCCGCACTTCTACAAGAACTGGCGCAACGACGACCTGCGCCGCTTCATCCTCAACGCCATCGTCTGGACCGCGAAACTCGACGTGCCCGCCGAAGGCGTGCAGACCACGCTGCCCGATCTCGCCGAGTTCAAACCTGTGGCGGTCGAATACACGCCGCCATCGAAGAAACCAGCCACCAAGTAGTCATGAAACATGCGTTCCTCATCCTTTCGTCATTCGTCATTGCTTCGCTTCGCTCTCCCCTTCGGAGCAGCACACGCTTCGCGGTGCTGGCTGTCTCGCTTTGCTCGGCTCTGCATTCGTCATTTTCGGCTCCGCCGAATGTCGTCCTCATTCTCGCGGATGATCTCGGCTACGGCGATCTGGGCTGCTACGGGCATCCCAAATTCAAAACGCCGCGCATCGACCGGATGGCGGCGGAGGGGGCGAAGCTGACGCAGTTCAACTGCCCGGCGCCGTTCTGTGCGCCGACACGGGCGTCGCTGATGACGGGGCGTTATCCGTTTCGCTGCGGCATGACGTCCAATCCCGCGCCGGACGGCGGACCGGTGGCGGACGCGCTTCATCTGCCGGATGGCGAGATCACGCTGGCGCAGGTGCTGAAGTCGGCGGGCTATGCGACCGGCATGATTGGAAAATGGCATCTCGGTCATCACGCGGGCTACCTGCCCACGGATCGCGGCTTCGATGAGTACTTCGGCATTCCCTATTCAAATGACATGCGGCCCGTCCAGGTGCTGGAGGGCACAAAAGTGGCGGAGTATCCCGTGGTGCAGGCCACGCTGACGCAGCGGTATGCGAAGCGGGCGGTCGATTTCATCCAGCGCAACGCGAAGCAGCCGTTCTTCCTCTATTTCGCCGAAGCGATGCCGCACAAGCCGCTCGCGGCTTCGGAAGAGAACTACAAGAAGAGTGGCGCGGGCCTGTATGGCGATGTGATGATGGAACTCGACGCCAGCGTGGGCCGCGTGCTCGATGCGATCAAAGCAAACGGCCTCGATGACAACACGCTGGTGATTTTCAGCAGCGACAACGGTCCGTGGTTCGGCGGCAGCGGCGGCGGATTGCGCGGCATGAAGGCGGCGCAGTGGGAAGGCGGCTACCGCGTGCCGATGATCGCCCGCTGGCCAGGCAAGATCCCCGCCGGACATGTCAGCGGCGAGATCGCGATCATGATGGACCTCTTTGCCACTGTGCTGCACGTCACCGGCGCGAAGATGCCCGATGAGCGCACGCTCGACGGTCGCAACATCCTGCCGCTGCTCACCAGCGATGCGAAATCGCCGCACGATTACATCTTCGGCCATCAAAACGCACGCCTGGCGAACATCCGCGATGCGCGATGGAAACTGCATGTGCTGCCAGCGGGCGGAATGAGGTTCAAAGCCGGTCCCGATGGCCGCTGGCCTGATCCGCGTGCGCCGGATGGCGTGACGATCATCGCGCCCTTCGAGCAGTACAATCTCGAAGCTTTCCCCGGACTGAGCAGCGGCGACGAACCGGCACCGATGCAGCTCTTTGACCTGCAAAACGACCCCGGTGAGCAGCATGACGTGGCCGCACAGCATCCCGGCGAAGTGAAGCGCCTGCTGGCCGCGTATGAGGCGATGAACAAGGATGTTCCCGATGTGAAACCCGTGCCGAAGAAGTGACCCTGCGACCATGAAACTCTTCCTCCTCTCCGCCTTTGCCGTTTGCATCACCGGCAGCGCGGTCAGCGCCGCTTCACTGCGTGCCGGTGCGGCCACGAGCAACATCACGCCGGACATGGGTGTGGTGCTGGACGGCACGATCATGAAAATCGGCCCCGCGAAGCATGTGCACGATGAATTGCATGCGCGATGCCTGGTGCTGGACGATGGGACGACACGGATCGCCTTCGCGGTGTGCGATGTGACGATGATGGCGCCGGAAATCGTCGCAGAGGCGAAGAACATGCTAAAGGAGTCGCTCAATCTGCCGCCGGAAAACATCCTGATCTCCGCCACGCACACGCACAGCGCTCCGCGGGCGCTGAACATCGGCTTCGGCCCGGCGAACGATGCGTATCATCACTTCCTCGCGCGACGCATCGCCGACGGCATCCGCCGCGCGACGTTTCAACTGGCACCGGCGAAGATCGGCTGGGGCAGCGTGCAGAAGCCGGAGTTTGTGTTCAACCGCCGTTGGTTCGTGAAGGCGGACAGCCAGCGCGCGAATCCCTTCGGCCGCATCGGCGAGCGCGTGCAGTTTGGACCGTCGGTCGCGGATGCGGAGAAGCCGTCCGGCCCGGTCGATCCCGAGCTGTTCGTGCTCTCCGTGCAGCATGCCGACGGGCGGCCGCTCTGCGTGCTGGCGAACTACGGGCTGCATTACATCGGCGGCGTGCCCACGGGGCATGTGAGCGCGGATTACTTCGGCGTGTTTGCCGATCTTATTCAAGAGAAGCTGCACGCCGACCGCCAGGATCCGCCCTTTGTCGGCATCATGTCGAACGGAACGAGCGGTGATGTGAACGGCGTGAACCTCAAGGACCCGAACAAGCGCAAGGCGGGCTATGCGCGCATGCATGAGGTGGCGGATGATCTCGCGAACGCGGCGGTGGAAGTGATCGCACACATTGAGCATCGCAGCGACGTGGAGCTCGGCGCGAAACTCACGCAGTTGCCGCTGCGCGTGCGCAAACCGGCGGCGGACCAGCTCGCGTGGGCGGAGGCGCTGCTGTCCACCGAGGAGGCGAAGAAGGCGAAGCCGTCGCGACCGGTCATCTACGCGCGTGAGACGCAAGGGCTGACCGCGTATCCGGAAACGATGCCCATCGCCCTGCAAGCGCTGCGCATAGGCGATCTCACCATTGCCTCGGCTCCCTGCGAGGTGTTTGCTGTCACCGGGCTTGCCATCAAGAAGGAGAGCGTGGCGAAAGCGACCTTCACGATCGAACTTGCCAACGGCTACGGCGGTTACCTGCCGCCGCAGGAGCAACACGAATACGGCGGCTACGAGACCTGGCCCGCACGCTCCAGTTTTCTCGAAGTCGGAGCCGAGTCGAAGATTCGCACGACGCTGCTGGACCTGATCCGGGACGTGAATGGAAAGTGAGCAGCACCTTCGATGAAAGAGCCACGTGGGCTCTTCGTCCTTAATGCTCGTGTCCCAGCCCGCCGCCTACAACCTTCTCGCGTCCATCGTTGCCTCCCTGAGTTTCGCGTTTGCCGCGGTTCATGCCACCGACGGAGTTTACAACGCCCAGGGCGAAATGAGCGGTGAGGTCACAGACACCAGCGTGCTGCTGCAAACGCGACTCACCGCGATTCCCGGACCTGAGCTGGATTCGGATGGCGATGTGCGCGGCGAATCCGGTCTAGCGATGTTTGAATGGAGCGAGTCGGAGGATTTCGCGAAGGCTACGAAGAGCGACTGGCTCAAGGCGGAGCCGGAGCATGATTTCATCGTCAGGACGCAGGTCACCGGATTGAAGCCGGATACGACCTACCACTACCGGCTCATCTTTGGCGAAGACGGGCCATCGAAGACCGGCCCCGTGCGCAGCTTCAAAACACTTCCCGGCGCGGGTTCGACGGCGGCGGTGAAGTTCTGCATGGGAAGCTGCATGAACTACCACAAGTTCATGGACGGCAAGAAGGGCAAGGCAGGCGATGTGATCACGGCGACGGCGGAGGACAAGCGGCTCGGCTTTCCTGCATTCGCGGCCATGGAGGCGCTGAAGCCGGACTTTTTCATCGGCACGGGCGACATCGTGTACTACGACAATATCCTCAACGGCCCGGCGCAGACGCTGCCGGAGCTGCGCGGCTGCTGGCATGAGCAGTTTCGTTTCCCGCGCCTGGTTTCGTTCTTTGCGAAGACGCCGGGTTACTGGTCGAAAGATGATCACGACTTTCGCTTCAACGACTCCGACAACAGCAGCAGCAAGCTGCCCGCGCCCTCGACCGGCATCGAGATCTTCCGCGAGCAGATGCCGATTCATCCAGCGGATGACCGCACCTCGCCCACCTACCGTACGCACCGGCTGAACCAGCACACGCAGCTCTGGTTCACGGAAGGTCGCGACTATCGCAGTCCGAACAAGACCGAAGACGGCCCCCAGAAGACGCTGTGGGGCGCGGAGCAGAAGGCCTGGCTGATGCGCACGCTGAAGGAGAGCGACGCCGCGTGGAAGATCATCATCTCCCCCACGCCGATGGTCGGTCCGGACGATGCGAGCAAGCAGGACAACCACACGAACCTCGGCGGCTTCCGCCATGAGGCGGACGAGTTCTTCCAATGGCTGAACGACAACGGCATCCGAAACCTGCTCACCTTCTGCGGCGACCGGCACTGGCAGTTTCACAGCATTCATCCCTCCGGCGTGGAGGAGTTCGCCTGCGGTGCGCTGAACGATGAAAACTCGCGTGTCGGCGTCCCACCCGGCTCCAAGAAAGGCACCGATCCCGAAGGCCTCATCCAGCAGCCTTACACCTACCCCGAGCCGACCGGCGGCTTCCTGCATGTCACTTCGCAGGAGAACGGCGGCCTCACCATTGAGTTCCGCGACGACCACGGAAAGATTTTGTACACGGTCGCCAAAACACCAAAGCCCTAAACCAACCACACGCATGAAAATCGCCTTTGTATTCCTCGCCTTGCTTTCGCTGGGCACGCATGTCCTCGCCGATCTGGCGGGCAGCAAGCCGAACATCATTCTCGTCATGACCGATGATCAAGGCTATGGCCAGATCGCACGTCACGGCCATCCGTGGCTGAAGACGCCGCATCTCGACGCGCTTTACGACAAAAGCCTGCGCTTCACTCGCTTCCTCGTCAGCCCCACCTGCTCGCCTACGCGCAGTGCGATCATGACGGGTCGGCATCCGATGAAGAACGGCATCACACACACGATCCTCGAGCGCGAACGCATGACGCTGGATGCCACCATCCTGCCGCAGGTGCTGAAGACGGCGGGCTACACCTCAGGCATCTTCGGCAAGTGGCACCTCGGTGACGAAGAGCCGTATCAGCCGCACCAGCGCGGCTTTGACGAAGCCTTCATCCACGGCGCGGGCGGCATCGGCCAGGCCTATCCCTGCTCCTGTGCCGACGCGCCAGACAACAAGTACATGGACCCCGTGATCCGCCACAACGGCAGGTTCGTGAAGACGCATGGCTTCTGCACGGACGTTTTCTTCACCGCCGCGCTCGGCTGGATCAAGCAGCAGAAGGACAAGCAGCAGCCCTTCTTCGTCTATCTGACCACCAATGCCCCGCACGGCCCCTTCATCGCGCCGGAGAAAAATGCGAAGCGCTTCACCGACATCGGCTTTGGCAAGGACCAGGCCGGATTTTACGGCATGATCGAGAACATCGACGAAAACATCGGCCGACTCACCGCCAAGCTGCAAGAGTGGGATCTCTACAAGAACACCGTCGTGATTTTCATGTCCGACAACGGCACCACCGGCGGCGGCTCCGGCGTTCCCGGGAAGGATCTGGCTCCCGGCTATCCCTTCTTCAACGGCGACCAGGTCGGCCTCAAAGGCTCCACCGATGAAGGCGGCGTGCGCGTGCCCTTCTTCGTGCGCTGGGATGGCAAGATCGAAGGCGGGCGCGACATCAACACCATCGCCGCGCACATCGACATCCTGCCCACGCTCGCAGGACTCGCGAACGCCGAGATCCCAAAGAACCAGGTCGAAGGCCGCAGCCTGCTGCCGCTGATCGAAGGCAAAGCGGACAAGTGGGAGGACCGCTTCCTCTTCACCCACGTCGCCCGCTGGCCCACCGGCGAGGAGCCGGACAAGTTCGAGTTCCTGAACTACGGCGTGCGCAATCAGCGCTTCCGTTTCGTCGGCCCGCGTAGCGGTGGCAATCCGAAGAAGAACAAGAAGGCCGCCGCGCAACCAGCGCAGGGCCCCAAAGAAGCGCTCTTCGACCTCGAAGCCGATCCGTATCAGAAGACGAACGTCATCGGCGACTACCCGGAAGTAGCCGAGAAGATGAAGGCGGCCTACGACACCTTCTGGAAGCAGGCGCGTCCGCTCATGGTGAATGAAACCGCGCCGATGTCGCCCACGAAGCCTTTCCATGAACTGTATGAGAAGCAGCTCAAGGACGGCGGCATTCCCGACTGGAAGTCGCCGGAACTGTAAACGCCATCACGGCACGGCGTGGGCCACCTGGGCTTTGGGCTGATACACGCACGCCGGATCTTCGGCAAACGGATCGCCCGTCACGCCGTAGGCGCGGGCGCGCGATCCGCCGCAGACGGAATTGAACTCGCAGCGTCCGCATTTGCCGCCGAGCGCGGTGTTGTCGCGCAATGAGACAAAGAGCGGATGATGGCGGTAAATCTCCGCCGGATGCTCGTCGCGTACGTTGCCGCAGTCGAAAGGCAGGAATCCGCTCGGCGACACCACGCCGGTGTGCGAGATGAACATCACGCCGCGTCCGTCGCGAATGCCGAGCGGGGAACGCATGCCGGGGCGCTGCTTGCCGGCCCTTGCGCCGAGCGATTGGATCACCACGCGGCGGAAATGATGACCTTCGGTCGTTTTGATCGCAAACGGCGCCTTGCCGACGAGCGAGGCCATGTCTTGGAAGATGAACTCGATGTCCCATGGATCAGGCAGGTCATCGAGACCTGCGCGACCCGTCGGCACGAGCAGAAACACGCTCCACATCGCCGGCTTCAGCTCGAACATGAGCTTCTTGAAGGCCTCATACTCACGCAGGTTGCCACGCGTGAGCGTCGTGTTGATCTGCACGCTCAAATCCGCCGCATGCGCCAGATGCACCGCAGCAATGGTGCGATCAAACGTGCCGCTGACGCCGCGAAACGCATCGTGCGTCTCCCGCGTGGCCCCATCCAGGCTCAGCGAGATGCGCTCCACGCCCGCGGCCTTGATGTCGTGGAAGTTCGTGTGCATCAGGCGGGAGGTCGCGGACGGGCTCAGTCCCACATGCAATCCCGCCGCCGTCGCCTCGCGCACGAGGTCGAGACAATCGCGACGCATTAGTGGATCGCCGCCCGTGAGGATGAGCATGGGCGGATTCAATTCCGCAAGCTGGCTGATCAAACGGCTCGACTCCTCGCGGTTCAGCTCCTCCGGATGCCGCCGTGGCTGCGCCTCCGCGCGGCAATGCTTGCAAGCCAGCGCACAGGCCCGCGTGATCTCCCAGAAGACGAGAAACGGGCGTTCATCGAACCCGTCGTAACCCATCGCGGGTACCTTGGAGGCTTCCAGATTCATGGCGGGCGTGTTCATGCGAGAACAAACGCCCCAATGCCAAAAACGCTCCGCCACCCGATGTCGAAGGCTGCGCCGATTTTGCGAAGCTACTCCTCCTCATCCCGCTTCACGAACCGTCGCCGGTGCCACAGCAGCCAGAACAGCGAGAGCAGGCCCCAGGTCCAGGCAGCGTAGATGTGATGCGAAATGGTGGTGGAGGGCATCCAGGCCGGCGTGGCGCGTGTGGTGGCGGCCAAAACGCCGAGGAAGACGAGAAAGCGCACCCACTTCGATTTCACGAAGAAGCCTTCCAAGTCGCCGCTGTGGCCGAACAGCACGCGACTGCCCACCACAAGCATCAGCATGCCAAAGCCGCCGATGTAGAGCAGGTGCTCGATGCTGACGTGCTGCACATAATGAAACGGCGCGAGCACAATGCCGAGCCAGCCGAGGATGAGCGCCCAAAACAGACCCGTGGTGAGCGATCCGGCCTGTTGCGTCTTCCATGTCACCTCGACGAGCAGATACCCCGCCGCGACGATGGCCCGCAAAGCATAGCCGAGAGTGACCTGGCCAAAGGCTTCGAGGAAAAAGCTGACCACGAGCAACACAGCGGCGACAATGGAGCGAATCAGCTTCGATTTGCTTTGCGCAGCGGTTTTGGGATCGCCGAAGTCGCCGCCGAGCATGCGTGGGAACACAAACGAGCCGATGCCGAGCACCGGCGGCAGCAGCAGGCCCTGATAGAGCAGCAGATTCGCCAGACGTAGGCGTTGCAGATCCATCAAAGTCGCCGGTGAGAGCAACATCGACGCTCCGGCGATGCCGCAGGCCAGCCCTGTGAGCGCAAGGAGCATTTGCGGTGGCGGTGCTTCCTTGCGGAATTTCACCACGCGAATCACGAGGCATAGCAGCAGCGAGCCGAGCAACGCGATGAAGAACCCATCGCCCCACGCGTGTTGCAGCCGCAGATGGCTGATGGCCGAAGCCTGATGCAGCGCGAAGAGCCAGAACAGCTCCAGCGGTGTCAGCTTCGGTGCCGTGGCCATGCGCGGACCGGCGGTGCCGAGGAAGCCGACGACGAACGCCGCGCCAAAGGCCTCGATCATGAGCCTTGCGTGAACAAGATTCGGGTAGAAGCCAAGCTGCTGCGCATAAAACAGCGGCCACAGGGCCACGCCGATGATGCTCCAGAGCGCGCCGCTGGCGAAGAAGAGGCGATACGGCTCCGCCGCGAGCCAGAGAAGGCCGTCTCTGCGCGGGCCTTTGGCCTTGTGTTTCTTGTGTTTGCAGGCGGGGAAGTTCAAAATTTGATGCTGGTCATGAGGTAAACGAAATCCGCATCGCTGCCAGTGCCAGTGTCGGAGAGGTAGTCACCAGCGAAGAAGTGCGAGTAACCGGCGGTGAGCGTGAGATGGTTCGAAGCGGCGTAGGTGACGAGAACGTCGAGTTCGCTGCCTGCGTAGTTGCTGGCGGCGGCATTGGCGGGGCGGACGGCAGTGGTGGCGTTGGCGCGGCGCCAGGTGTCGGCGGTGTCGGCGAGCCAGAAGAGATGGAAGTCGAGGCTGGTGGTGAGCTTGGTGGTCGGTTTGGCGCTGAGATGGAGAGCGATGTCATGGCTGTTGCTCCATGAGAAGGCGTCCATGAGGCCGTAATGCAGGTGGTTGGTCGGGAAGAGGTTCTGGAAGGCTCCTTGCTTGTTGTCGGCGGCATTGCCATCGCCGCTGGCGTAGCTGTATTCGAGGCCGAGACGTGGCTTCCACGGTGCCTGGAAGGTGTAACCGGCCTCCACATAGCTGGCGAAGGCGCTGAGGTCACGCCCGCCAGCGGTCCCGGTTTGCACGACGAACTCCGTCTCATAGTCCCACGGTCCCAGTTTCCCCGGAGTGGACTTCCAATGGGTGCCGAGGGTGAGGAAGTGATAGTTGCGATTCGTGTCATCAAAGTAGAGCGCATAAACCTCGGTGTCCTGAATGCCGAGTGTGGGGATATGCGCGTAGAGGCCGGAGAGGAGCGAGTCTTTGTCGCTGTCGTCCATGCCGAAGCGGTCGATGACGACGACGGATGAGATGAAAGCATCGACCCACAGACCATCTTTGCCGGTGTAGCGCAGTTTCACGGCGTCAAAGGTGCGGGATATGTTGCTCCACTCCAATGGGCCGATGAGGCGCTGGTCGCCATAGAGCAGCACTTGGCGGCCAACTTTGAGCGAGAGCGGGGAAACCTTGGCATCGCCTATTTCGACATAGAGCTGACGCAGATCGAAAGGATTGTCGCCCTCCGCGCCGAGCAGGCCGGGGGTGTCGGCGCGGTCACTGGCGATCTCACGCGCGTCCTGGCCCTGGACATAAAACGTGAGCCAGTCGGCAGGCTTTAACTGCATGCTGAGCCGAAAGCGGTTCAGCAGCCAGGAGTCGTCATTGATGGTCCGCAGACCGCTGTTGAAGTCGAAATTGTTGTCACGGTATTCAAACCGCGTCTGGTCTTCGATGCCGAATACGACACGACCATCGGCGAAAGAAAGCGGATTTGGCGCGGTGGCGGTTTGCGCATGTGTCGATAGTTGAAGCGCCAGCGCAGCAGCGAGGATGAGTCGAGTTTTCATGGCTTTAGTAGCTGGCGCACTGAGCTGACGGTGGGTTCGATGTCGGCACCGAGCGATTCCTCGCGGTGGATGACATTCCCGTCCTCATCGAGCACGGCGATGAGATTGGAGTGGGCGAAGAAGCCTTCGACGAGCTGGAATTTGAAGTTCAGCGCCACGGCTAGCTGCTGGACGGTGTCATCAGGCGCGCTGAGAAAGGTCCAGCGCGCGGGGTCCATTTTGAGTTCGGCCATTTTGGCGGCCATGGCGGCCGGAGTGTCATGCTGGGGATCGATCGACAGGAAGGTGAAGCCGACTTTGGCCGCATCGGCACCGAGCGCCGTCTCGACCTTCTGCATGTCATGGAAGATGCGCGGGCAGGCAAACTTGCAGCGGGTGAAGCCCATGGTGACGACACGCACTTTGCCACGCAGACTGGCGAGCATGACCGGCTTGTCATTCTGCGTGCGCCACTCGCCCGAGAGATCATAAGGCGTCTTGAAGATGGCAGGTCGTGTGACGTCCTTTGCATTGGAGCTGACCGATTTTGCACCCCGAAAGCCGAGGCTGCCGACGCAGTAGTTTCCTTTGAGACTGGAGCGAAAGGCGAAGCGCATGTAGGCGGCGTAATTGCTCACATCCGCTGCGAGCAGAGAGCCCGCGCCACAGAAGAGCTTCCGCTCCATGGAGCCGTCGCCGCGTGAGTCGCCGACGATCATGCTGCTGTTGAAATCATGTACCCATTCCCACACGAGGCCGTGGAGACCGCGCACGCCGTGGACATTCAAGATGCCGGACTGCACGCTCTCCAGCGCGGAGGTGGCTGGCTTGGAGTACCATTCCAGCAGCAGCTTTAAAAATGCCTGATCGGTGCTGGCATCGACCTTTTTTGCGTCAGCGCGTGCCGCGAACTCCCATTCGTCCTGCGTGGGCAGGCGTTTGTGTTGTGCTTGGCAGTAGGCCTGCGCCGCATGCCATGAGACGTGCGTCACGGGTGCTTCTGGCGGTGCTTGGGTGCCGAGATCCAGATCACCTGCCCAGTGCTTGAGGTAGTTGCTGTCCGCCTGTGCGCTGCGCACTTGAGACCGCCGCCATTCGGGATGCGCCTCCACGAAGCGGAGAAACTGTGCATTCGTCACCTGCACGGCATCCATGAAGAAGGCAGGTGCCGTGCGGGGTGTGGCTTCTTTGGCGTAGAGAGGCTTGTACTCGCCGCCGGGGATGAAAACCATGCCCGGCGGTGGCTCAGGTGTCTTCGCAAAGAAGACACCTGGCACAAGCAAGAGAACCAATAGCGCGTGTCTCATGACTCAATGCGCTCCAGGAGCGGCGGCAGGTGGCGGGACAGTGGCACGGACTTCTTTGACCATCGCGGGAAGCACCTCGGTGCCGTTGTTGCCCCAGTTGTTGTAAACGTAGGTGAGCGCGTTCGCGACCTGCTCGTCATTGAGGCCGAGCTGCGGCATGATGCTCTCATACGTCTCGCCATTGACGGTGACTTTGCCCTGAAGGCCGTGCAGCACGGTGGCGATGGCACGCTTCGGATCGGCGTTCAGGTAATCCGACTTGGCGACTGGAGGGAAGGCTTTGGGGATGCCCTGACCTTCCGGCTGATGGCAGGCCATGCAGATGCTGGTGTAAAGCATTTTGCCGCGTGCGATGCGCTCTTCTTTGTTCGCGGCCGGAGCCTGCTGAGTGGATGCCTGCGCGATGCTCTGGATCGTGCTGCCTTCCATCTGATAGATGCGGTCGTCCTGCTTGCCGGAATACACGAGCTTGTTCTCGGGGCCGCTGACCTTGATCATGCCGACTGCGCCTTTGTTAAACGCACGGAAGATCGAGTGATCGACGAGGATATAGGTGCCAGGCACTTCAAGACCGAACTCGACGATGGCAGAGCCGCCTGCCGGAATCATCGTGGTCTGCACCTGATGCTGTGCGGGCTTCGCGCCGCCTTCGAGATACACGTTGTCAAAGATTTCGCCAATGACGTGGAAGGACGACACGAGATTCGGGCCGCCATTGCCGACGAAGAGGCGCACTTTTTCGCCCACGGCAGCCTGCACGGCATTGTCACCTGCCATCGCGCCGACCGATCCGTTAAAGACGACATAGTCCGGTGTTTCAGTGAGCGCCTTCTCCATGCTGAATGGCTGCAATCCTGCCTCACCATGCGGTCCCTTGGTGTAGAACTCGGATTGGAAGACATAGAACTCCTTGTCCACTTTTGGCAGACCGCCGATGGGCTCGATGAGGATGAGACCATACATGCCATTCGCCACATGCATGCCCACCGGGGCGGTGGCGCAGTGATAGACATACAAGCCGGGGTTCAGCGCCTTGAACGAAAACACGGAGGCGTGACCCGGCGCGGTGAAGGAGGCTGCGGCCCCGCCACCCGGTCCAGTCACGGCATGAAGGTCGATGTTGTGCGGCATCTTGCTGTCCGGGCGATTCATGAGGTGAAACTCCACCTCATCGTTCTGTCGGATTCGGATGAATTTGCCCGGCACGCTGCCGCCGAAGGTCCAGAACGTGTAGTCCACGCCATCAGCCATGCGCTTCACCAGTTCGACGACTTCGAGCTTGATGGTGACCTTCGTGGGATGATCACGCGTGATGGGTGGCGGAACATTCGGCGCATCGGTGAGCACCGCGTTTTCCGTGCCCGAGACAGGCTTGTCCTGCTGCTTGGTGGGATTCGCCAGTGCGTCGCCCGTAGGTGCGGGCGCTGTCACCGGAGCTGTCTCGTAGGACTCCATCGCCTTGATGAAGGTCGCCTGGGACATTTTTTCGTTGGGGCTGAGTTCCTTATCTCCGCATTGAGTGAGCAGAGTGGTGGCAAGACCCGTCAGGAGGAGTCGCGATGTTGTTTTCATGGTGTGGCTGGTTGTGGTTGGGATTTGTAGCGGGCGTAGCGCTCGCGCTGCTCGGGAGTGAGGTTGGCAGGATCGAAGCGGGCATCCGGCACATGGTTGATGCGGGCGTGGATGACGTTCGCCATGTCCTCG
>DAORHS010000006.1:0-19749 GCA_035438165.1 Prosthecobacter sp. | reverse complement strand
CGCCGCCCACAGGGCCAGGGCGGAGGCCGTCAAGGCGGGCAGGGTGGTGGTCGTGGTGGCGAACGTCGTGATTCGCGTGGCCCTGCGGCACGGTCCAACGAGCCACGTCGTCATTCCTCCAATCCTCCGGCCTCCAAACCGCAAAGCGTTGGAGAGACCCAGGCCGCCGAGCGCGGCCTGTGGAAGCGGCTGACCGGGCGGAAGTAGCCCAGTTGCTTTCGCAACTGGCCCGCAAGATTTGGCTGCTCCATTCGCTTGCGCAGTGACCCGGTTTTCGATGCAGGCGCATCAGGCAAGGATGGCTTCGATCTCCTGATGCACTGCCTCGCGGCTGTGAGAGCGCGTTTCCCCGCTCTCGCGCCTTTTCACACGCGCATCAAGCTCAGCGCGCCACGCAGGCGCGCAGCTCGCGGTCATCGTCCAGGCTGACGATCAACCGCTCGGCGATGTAGGCATGGAGAGAGCTAAATTAGTGGGAATCTCGGTTTCAACCAAGGATATGGGTGGCTAGCTCTTGAACTGATCATCGTAGGCTTTGCGGTGGTGAGGAAACTCCTCTGCATAGAAGGGATAGGGAATGCCAAGAATAGTGACCTCGTATCCTTCGCCTTTGAAGCCCGTAATGCAGCACCCCACTCCACTGATCTCGACACCGTCGGTGCGAACCACGCGAAGTTGTGGGATGACCTGCGTGTCGATGAACTCGAATTCTGGGTCAGCACTGTTTAAGGTGACGGTGTGTGCTCGGCAGTGGTCGAGAAATAGGCGAAATGGAGTGATTGACGGATGGAATGAAATCTTGCCGGAAACCACGCCCATCGGCGGATCACCGGACTCCAGAGAAGTTACGCCTATCTCTTCGTTGTTTAGGAGGACGCGATACATAAGACAAACGCTTGGACGGGAAATGAAACCATCGAGGCGAGTTGTGTGCTATGGGCCACGGATTTGTCTGATCTCAACGAAGTTGTTGCCGCTCAAAAGTGATTAATTCGCAAACCACCCCTTTGCCAGCGGACTCGTCGCGAAGAACTCCAGCAACTGCTTCGCGACCTTCTCGCGCCCGCTGCCGCTCGGATGGACGCCGTCGCCGGCGAAGTCTTCCTTGAGGTACTTCAAGCCGTCGATCTTGCGGCCCTTCTCGCCTTCGGACCAGAGGGAGGAGCCCCAGAGGAGCAGGGGTGACTTGGCGGAGGCGAGTTCCTCGTCGTTGCTGATCTGGCGCTGGATGAGATGGCGGAACGAAGGGCCACGATGCCGCCCTTGGAACCTGCGGTTCCGACTCCGCCGGTGGTGGGCACCTTGAATCAGACGGTGTGGCATTTGCTGCATGTTACGGCGCTGGTGGGGCTGTTGGCCTGGGTGGAGGACGATGCCTGACAGGAGACGAGAGCCAGGGCGCCGATGGCGAGGATTCCCGTCGTGATGGATTTGAGGATGGACGTTTTCATGATGTGTTTGTGTTGTTTGTGCATGGAGCAGTGGCTCCACCGCGACAAACGCCAAGCTCTCGTCAAACCCTCTGGGCACGCAATCTGCGCGTCATGGACCGCAACGAATACTCAGTCCGCCTGCGAACCACCGAGCGCGGCACGCAGGATCTGGCGTGCCCGATAGATGCGTGTCTCGACGGCCTTCGAGGTGCATCCTGCCGCGGCGGCGATTTCGGCGTAACCCATGTCCTCATAGGTGAAGAGCAGCATGGCCTCACGCAGATCGGCGGGCAGGGCGGCGAGCGCCTTTTCGACGCGTTGCATCTGCTCGTTGTGTTCAAGTTGTTCATCCGGCCCGGGGCGGGCCTCCGCGCTTTCAGGAACGTGGCCCTCCACATCGTCGATGGAGACTGTGGGATGGCGCTGCTTCCAGCGGGCGTGATTGCGGGCGAGATTGGCGGCAATGCTGAAGAGGTAGGTCGGAAATGCGGCGGTGGGGCGATACCGGGCGCGGCTTTGATACAGCTTCACAAAGGTCTCCTGGGCGAGGTCAACGGCCGTGGTGGAACTGCCGGTCATGCGAAGGAGAAACGCGGCCACCTTGTCTTTCCAGCGCTGCATCAGATCGTTCAGCGCCAGATCATCTCCCGCGGCGAGACGCTGCATGGCGACGATGTCGGCATCGGGAGACGAGTCGGACATGAAAGTCGGATCAGTGGGGAGAATGAACGCCATCGGCCCGCGATGCATCGAGGCCAAAGGCATGGGGCAGCACGAGCTTGAGATATTTGGCCGACTGCTCCGGTCCCATGCAGGCGGCGGTTTCATAGACATGCTGCAGCATCGCCTGCTGGCACTCCATGGTGAGATCCGCACGCTCGCGCAGGTGCTTCTGGACGTCGCCCTCCACCTGGCGGCTGGTGGTGGAGGAGTCGAGCAGAGCTTCGTTGGACTGATGCACGCGCAGGCACAGCTCCTCGCATCTGGGCTGATAGGCCAGATGCAATGCCTTCACTTTTTCAAACTGGGCGTCCGTCAGCTTGAGCGAATGCCGCAGCCATTCGAGTTCGGGCAGCAGGCTGCCGTTTTCCGTGGGAACGTCGGAGGTGTCATGGCAGTCGCAGAGCGGCCGCATCTTCTGCGATCCGTAAAACATGCCCAACCCCAGCAGGACGGCGGCGATGAGGATCAGCAGGCCGCGTTTCATCGTGAAACCTCCCGTTCCGTGCGCAGAAACGGATTGATCGACTCGGCGTAGGCCAGTTCACCGCGGGTGTCGGATGCATCGCGGTGCATCATCCAGCCAAATCCGCCCCCCAGGAGCATGCATGCGACGATGGTGGCGAAGGCCGGTACGGGCCGTGACAGCGAGCCGAGCAGGGCGTTCCACGCCTGTGTGAGCGCCGCGAGAACCGAGGCGGTCTCCTCAGCTTCGATGCGGGTCCAGACCTCACGCGTGAATGAGCCGGAAAGCGGGAGTTGTGCAGGTGAATCGCGCAGGAGGCGGTGCAGTTGATCGTCATTCATGGAAATCAAAAAGGGGTGAAGCATACACGGAGAGAAGTGCGGCACCAAGGAGAACACCACCGAGTGGTGAAACCCTTGCCAATGAGAGGCGCTTCTGGCTGCCGGTGGTTCATCGGCATCCATCTTGTCCATGCCGCTGCGAAAAGGCAGCCGTGTTTGAAGCAACACGTCGAAGGTGATTTCAATCAAGGCTGGAGTTCGGCCCCAGCGCCGTCACCTGTGAATAGAAAGGGTGTGTTCATGGGCCTCATCCTTGCAAGCAGAGGCCTGTCGCGACAGGGGCACGTGTGAACGTCAGGAGGATCGTCAGCAGAAACCGGCGTTCCCACCTCTGGCTTTCACCCACTCACCGATGTCTTGGGCCGCCTGATCGGACACGCCGGTTTCGACGGCGCACTCTTCGGCGCTGAATTCGCCGCGTGTGGCGATGCGGCCGGCTTTCCAGACGTGAACGCCCGTCGGATAAGGGCCGACTTTGCGCGGGTCACTCCAGGTGTGGATGCCGAGGGTGTGCGGGTTGACGGCGGCGGCGATGTGCATGGGGCCGCTATCGACACTGACGCAATATCGGGCCTGACGCATGATCCAGATGAGCTCAGGCAGGGAGGTGCGCCGGCTCCAGTCATGAATGTGGCCGCCCGTAGGGCGGTTCTGGTCGTCCGTCATGCCGACGAGGACGACGGGATGCGGTGCGAGCGCATCGCAGAGCGCCTGCAGGGCCGAATGGGACAGCGACTTGCCTTCGCCACGCGACCATGGGTGAACAGTGACGAAAGCGGGCAGCGACTGCGGCCAGCCGGCAGGTGCGGCACCTGAGGTGAGCTCAAACGTGATGTCCTGAGGTTCGATCGGAATGCCCAGGGCACGGGGCAGCTCCAGATAGCGGTCCACGGCATGCGCACCGGCATTCACCGGCACGGTGTGGTTGTAAAAGAAGCCGGCCCCTTCACGCGCATCCGAAAGACCGACGACGCAGCGTGAACCACGCCAGCTGCTGACGATCCCGCTGCGGAGCAGGCCCTGGAAATCGAGCACGATCTCGGGTTCTTCGCGCGGCAGGGTCATCCAGGTGCGCCGCCAGTTCCAGAAGCGCAGCAGACCGGCGGGGCCACGAAAGGTTTTGCGAGGAAACGGAATCACTTCGTCGATGATCGGGCTGCCTTGCAGGATCGGCGTCCATTCGGTGTTGGCGAGCCAGCGGATTTTCAGGTGCGGCTGTGCGTCGCGCAGCGCCTTCACGGCGGGCAGGGTGTGAACGATGTCGCCCAGCGAGCTGGGTTTGACGATGAGCGCGGAGCGGAAGTCGCGCAGGCCTGGAAGCTGGCGCGCGGCGGAGGTCATTTGCCCAGCGCCAGGCGGTCCGCGAGAAGCGATGGCAGGCCGGCGGCACGAATTTTGCCCTGGGTGGTTTCGATGTCGTATTCCAGCCTGCGAATCGAGATCGTCTGCGCCTGAACATCGTAGATGGCGTAGGCGGCTCGCCAGTCACCATCCCGTGGCTGGCCGACACTGCCGACATTGACGAAGTACTTCACACCACGTTGCAGCATGACGTCGGTGCCGCGTGCAGCGCGCACGGCATCGTCTTTTTCAAAGATGCGCGGCACATGCGTGTGGCCGTAAAAACAGACCTGGGTGAACTGGTAGCTGAAGCTGGCCATCGCGTCGAAGCGGTTGGTCACGTAGCCCCAGTTGCCGGGGGAATCGAGCGTGGCGTGGACGACGGTGAAGTCGCGCACCTGGCGCACGAGTTTCAAATCGCGAAGCCACTGGCGCTGCTCCTCGCTGAGCTGTTCGCGGGTCCAGAGCAGGGCGTTCTGGGCCAGCGGGTTCAATTCTTCGAGGGAGCTTTCGCTGGCGGCGCCTTCGTCGTGATTGCCTCGCACCACCGGGCAGCCCAAATCCCGCACGGCCTGCAGGCACTCGACCGGATTGGCCGCATAACCGACGATGTCGCCCAGGCAGACGTAATTGGAACATCCCTGCTCCTGGGCGTCCCACAGAACGGTCTGCAGGGCTTCCAGGTTGGCGTGGATGTCTCCGAAAATGGCGAATTTCATCGTCTAAGGTTGGCGGCGAGTGGCCGCATCTTCGAGACATGCACCGGGAAATCAAGCATTTCGGCATCAGAAACCTTCCGGTGAGGCATTCGTGGGGCGATGCGCTTTGTGGCAAAGCAAACGGGGCGAATCACCCGATCCGCCCCGTCGCTTGATAGAGCCCAACAGCCAGAAGGAACCACTATTTGAAATTTTTGACTGAACTGCCTTCAGTTCGTTGTCTGGGGATAGTTTCCCACAGTTTCAAAACCATGCGTCAGCCGGGCGTAAATGAGTTGTAAGGACGATGTGAGAATGCCTTGGCAACGAGGTCATTTCACGCCCGCCAGTCTTTCGTAATACCGAAATTCCAGGCCTTCCGACTGACCGACGACTTCCTTCAGGCTGAAGAGGTGTTCGAAGGGGGGCAGCAGCACATCGCCTTCATAAGGCTCGGAGACCCAGGTGAGGTAAAGGCCGTCACACTGCGGCAGCAGATCCTCAAACACCCGCGCACCGCCGATGACGAAGACGGTTTCGGCTTCGGCGCACACACTGGACAATTCGGCGACGCTGCGGATGACCGTCACGCCTTCACGCGGCGCCATCGTCGTGCTCAAGACGATGTTCTGGCGGCCAGGAAGCGGTCTGCCGATGGAATCGAACGTAGCGCGGCCCATGAGAATGGGATGGCCGAGCGTGGTGCGCTTAAAGAACTTCAAGTCCTCGGGGAAATGCCACGGAAGTTTGCCCTCACGCCCGATGACGCGGTTGCTGGACATGGCGACGATGGCGATGAGGCGCATGACAGGAATGACGAAACCCGAAGGTCGAATGTTTACCAGAGGTCGATCGGCTGGTGGGGCTCAGGGCGAATGATCTCCGTCTCGGGAATGGTTTCGTTGAAGCGGCGGGTGAACCACATCTGGGCGGGCTCTTCGCCGTGGACGAGCAGAAGCTTCTTCGGTTTCACTTTTTCGATGTACTCGGCGATCTGCTCGCGTGAGGCGTGGGCGCTGAGGTCAAAGCTCTCGATGCGGGCGTTCAGTGCGACAGCCGGAAGATCGCGGGCGAGCTTGATCATGGCGCCGGGCGGGGCGTTGCGGATCTTGTAGCCGGGGGATTCGGGGTCGGTGTAGCCGACGAAGCAGACGGAGTTGCGCGGGTTGTCGAGGAACTTCTGGGCAAACGTGTTTGAGACGGTGTGTTCGGTCATCATGCCGCTCGAGAGTGCGTACAGCGTGTGCGGGCTGGAGACGATCTCCTGGCGCTTTTTGTTCTTTCGCGGCACCAGCATGCTCATGTCTTCGAGGAGACGGAAGCCGGGATAGCTGCGGCGGCTGCGGGAGGAGTAGTGGTCGTAGAGCACGGTGATTTTGGTGCTCAGGCCGCCGATGTAGAGGGGCATTTCAGGAATAAGGCCCTCCTGATGCAGTTCGTGCAGCATGAGCATGACCTCCTGTGTCTTGCCAAGGGCAAAGACGGGGATCAACACGGCTCCACCCGCCTCATGTGTGTCACGAATGACTCCCGCGAGACGCTCCTTTTCGGCTTTGCGGCTGAAGTTTTCCGGGCGTGCGTAGTCACCACGGGTGGTCTCGGCGATCATGACATCGATGCCGCTGGTGGGGAAGTCGGCGGCACGGCAGATCGTCTGCGCCTCGAAATTCACATCGCCGGTGTAGAACAGCGTGTTGCTGCCTTCGCGAACCAAAACGCCGGTGGAGCCGAGGATATGACCGGCGTCGAACAGCGTGGCCTCCAGGTTCGTGTCCGGGATCTCAAACGGACGGTCGATGTCGCGATAAATCCACTGCGCGCGGATCCCGTCGAGTTCTCGGTGGGTGAAGAGCGGATACTCGGTGATGCTTTCCTCCTCGCGCTGCTTGGTCATCACATTGACGGAGTTGTGCAGCATCGCGGACGAGAGTTCGCCGGTGACTTCGGTCATGAGGACCGGGGTGTTCGGCTGCTTGCGCTGAAGCACGGGCAGGGAACCGATATGATCATGGTGAGCGTGGGTGATGATGACTGCGTTGGCCGATTGGTGCGGCAGCGGTCCGAAGTCCGGCAGAGCGTCGTAACCTGCACGCTTCGGGTGCATGCCGGAATCCAGCACAACACGATGATCTCCGGCTTCGAGGAGATAGGAATTGGCGCCGATTTCACGTCGGCGCGTCAGGTTACGAAAACGCATGCAGTTCTTTTTTGGGGGGAGGGGAGGCCGACACTAGGGGTTTGCCAGTGTTCCACAAGAGGAACTTCACCCCTCAAGCCTTCCTGCGTCCGGCGATACGTGCGAACACGGTCGATGCGGCGATCATGGCCGCTGGAATCGTGGGCGGACACCAGATCAGACTGGATTGGAAGGCCAGAAAACAGATCACCAGCGCAGCGAAGATGCACAGCAAGCCGCGCAGCACGGATTTGGGCCGGGGAACGAAAAAGACCAGCCAGGCCCCCGCCAGTCCGCCTACAGTCCAGGCGATCCACTGCCCCCAGACTGGCAGAAGGCGCAGACGTGGCATGGCGAGCACTCGGGCGAGCACCTGGGCATGCGCACGTGCCAGGCCGCCTTTGGCATCGTCGTCAGTGCCGATCACAACGACTTTGCCTCCCGAGAGATTCGCCTTGTCCTGCGGGCTCATCGCATCGGCCAGTTCCGCGGTCATCAAGTTGAGGGCATCGACTTCGGCAACGGCCTGTTTCGCAGGCACGGCGAGTTCACCCGAGTGTGAGAGCGGCACGAAAGTGCCGTTGGAAAGATAGGCCCCTGCTCCGGGACCGAGCAGCAGTCGTTGCGTGGCGTAGGGTGTCTTGGTGAAGCGTGCCAGTGCTTGTGCGACGGCGGTCGGGAGCAGACGACCGCCTTCCTGCACGGCGTAGGGCAGGGTGGTTTTACCGTTCACCTCGTGAGTGACGGCGATGCCGAGCTCGGCCTGCCTGCGCATCAGTTCATCGGGCGCGGCGATCAAGGCGCCCAACGGGAGCACCGACTCCATGTCTCCGTGCGCCTTTTGAAAACGCGGCAGCAGGTCTTCGAGACCGCCGAGGAAGGCAGGGGTCTCCCGGCTGGAGGCCAGTTGAGCTTCGACGCCGAGGACGGTGCTCGGAAAGGGCATCAGCGCCTGGGCGGCCTCATCGACAAACTCGGGCGATGGCGTGCCCCACAGAAGTGTTTCGGGGATGAGAACGACCGCAGGGTCGTAGGGCTGCAGAGCTTTCAGCACCATCTGCCAGTCGAGCGGGCGTGGCGGCCAGCCGGCGTACTCCGCCCGGTCTGACGCCCGCATCTTCACGAAAACCACGGGCGAGGCAGATGCCGCGGAATCGCCGGCATCTTCAAAACGATCGCGGGCGTTGGCGACGAGGAAATCGAGGAACAACTCGTCCACCCGCTGAAAACGCCCCGCCTGATGCTCGCGATCCAGCCACCAGCCGAGGCTGCCAAGCAGGAGAATGAGAATGAGAGCGCGGATCATGAGAGGCTGCGCCCGGCGGAGAGCTTCCGATCAAGGGGCCGGTGTCTCGGCCGGAATCTCAGTGGCGTCACGCTTGTCGGCGGCAAACTTGAGGCGCTTGAGCTCTTCGTCGTGGGAGACTTTGACGATGTCGCCTTCGCGGATGTCACCGCGCAGGAGATGCTCGGCCAGCGGGTCTTCGATGTTCTTCTCCACGGCACGGCGCATCGGACGGGCGCCATACTGCGGGTCAAAACCCTCTTTCATGAGGAACTCGCGGGCACCGTCGTCGAGCGTGATGTGGATGTTCTTCTTCTTGAGGCGGTTGACGACCTTGCTGACTTCGAGATCGACGATCTTGTTGAGCTGCTCCTTCTCGAGCATGCGGAAGATGACGATGTCGTCGAGGCGGTTGAGGAACTCCGGCTTGAAGAACTTCTTCGCGGCTTCGGTGATCTTGCCCTTGATGCCGGCGTTGTCGGCGGCGTCTTCCTGCATCGCCATGAAGCCGAGGCTGGTCTGGCGTTTGATCTGCTCCGCGCCGACGTTCGAGGTGAGGATGACGATGGTGTTTCGGAAGTCGATCTTGCGTCCGAAATTGTCGGTGACCTGGCCCTCTTCGAGAATCTGCAGCAGCAGGTGCATCACATCCGGATGAGCCTTCTCGACTTCGTCGAAAAGAATGACCGAATACGGGCGACGGCGCACGGCTTCGGAAAGCTGGCCGCCTTCTTCGTAGCCGACGTATCCCGGAGGCGCACCGATCAGACGGCTGGCGGTGTGCTTCTCCATGTACTCGGACATGTCGATCTGGATCAGCGCTTCGGCGGTGCCAAACATGAACTCGGCGAGGTTCTTCGCGAGGAAGGTTTTGCCGACACCGGTCGGACCGAGGAACAGGAAGGAGCCGATCGGGCGACGTGGATCCTTCAAATCGGCGCGGGAACGGCGCAGCGCTTTGCTGATCGCGATGACAGCCTCGTCCTGGCCGATGACCTTGCCTTTCAGCTCGGATTCCATTTTGAGGAGCTTCTCGGCTTCCGCGGTTTCCATGCGTTGAAGCGGGACGCCGGTCCATTTCGAGACGACGGACATGATGTCCTCTTCCGTGACATCGACGATGCGTTCCTGATTGGTGGAGCGCCAGGTTTCGAGCACGTCGTCAAAGCGCTTCTTGGCGTTTTTCTCGCGATCACGCAGGTGGGCGGCCTTTTCGAAGTCCTGTTCCTTGATGGAGCCTTCTTTTTCGACGCGAATCTCCTCGATCTCGGCCTCGATGGCCTTGAGTTCGGGAGGACGTGTCATGGCGGCGATGCGCGCCTTCGATCCGGCTTCGTCCATGATGTCGATGGCCTTGTCCGGCAGGAAGCGGGAGGGGAGATAGCGTGAACTGAGATTCACGGCGGACTTGAGGGCGTCCTCGGAGTACTTCGCCTTGTGATGCATCTCGTATTTGCCGCGCAGGCCGAAGAGAATCTTGATGGCGTCCTCGACGGAGGGCTCCTCGATTTTCACGCTCTGGAAGCGGCGTTCGAGCGCGGAGTCCTTCTCGATGTATTTGCGATACTCGTTCAACGTGGTGGCGCCGACACACTGCAGCTCGCCGCGGCTGAGCGCGGGCTTGATGATGTTGCTGGCGTCCATGGCGCCTTCGGCTCCGCCGGCACCGACGATGGTGTGCAGTTCGTCGATGAAGAGAATCACGTTCTTGTTGCGGCGGATTTCGTCCATCACCGCCTTGATGCGTTCTTCGAATTGGCCGCGATACTTGGTGCCGGCGACCATCAAGGCGAGATCGAGGGTGATGACGCGCTTGTCGCGAAGGATTTCGGGCACGTTGCCGGCGGTGATTTCCTGGGCAAGTCCTTCGACGATGGCGGTCTTGCCGACACCTGCCTCACCGATGAGCACCGGATTGTTTTTGGTGCGGCGGCAGAGAATCTGAATCACGCGGGCGATTTCATCCGCTCGGCCGATGACGGGGTCCATCTCGCCCTTGACGGCGAGTTCGGTGAGATCACGGCCGAAGGCCTTGAGAGCCGGGGTCTTTTCGTTTTTCTTCTTGTCACCTGTCGGCGTGTTGCCGCTGGGGGAGACGGATTCGCTTTCCTCCTCTTCCTCCTCCTCGTTTTGGGAGGAGAAGTTGGGGTCGAGTTCCTTGAGGATCTCGCTGCGCGCCTTGTCGAGGTTCACATCGAGATTGCGCAGCACCTGCGCGGCGACACCTTCGCCCTCACGCAGCAGGCCGAGCAGGATGTGCTCGGTGCCGACGTAGCTGTGATTGAGCGCCTTGGCTTCTTTTGAGGCGAGGGCGAGCACCTTTTTCACACGCGGGGTGTAGGGGATGTTGCCGACCATCTTCGTTTCCGGGCCGGAGCCGACCTGTTGTTCGACCTGCATGCGCACGGTCTCAAGATCGAGGCCGAGCTTGGTCAGTACATTGACAGCGACGCCCTGACCGAGTTTGATCAGGCCGAGAAGCAGGTGCTCCGTTCCGACGTAGTTGTGGTTGAAGCGGTCTGCCTCCTTGCGTGCGAGTGCCAGAACCTGTTGGGCGCGTGGGGTGAAATTATTCATCATTGGGTGCGGAGGGGGTGCCTCCTGGGGTTGAATTGGATGGTGGAAAGCTACCCGGGCCGTCGATGGATTGCAACCGTGCTCGGGTTATTTCAGCGCGCATGCTGTCACGCTCTTCGGGGGACAATTCACGCGCTGCATTGAGCTGTAAATGCGCGGGCTGGATCTCCAGCAGCAGCATGTCGATCAGGCTGCGGTCGCAGTTGCCGACAAGGTCAAGATCCGCGCCGAGGCGGAGCATGGAAAGCAGGTTCAACGCCTCCTTGGAGGTCAGGATATGGGCGTAGCGCAGGATGGCAAAGGCGCGCCCGACCTGGTCACGCAGCATGGTCTGGTGGTCTTCCTTGAGCTTCGCCCGGGCGGTTGTTTCGGAGCGGACGACGCCTTCGATGACCTTTTCGATCTGCGCGATGATCTCGGGCTCGGCCTCCCCAAGCGTATGCTGGTTGGAAATCTGGAACAAATTGCCGAGTGCCTCGGTGCCTTCGCCATACAGGCCGCGGACGGCGAGGCCGATTTTGCCGACGGCCTTGATCACGGGATTGATCTGCTCGGTGAGCACGAGCGCCGGCAGATGCAGCATGACCGAGGCACGCATGCCCGTGCCGAGATTCGTCGGGCAGGCGGTGAGGTAGCCGAGTTTCGCGTCAAAGGCATACGGGAGCAGGCTTTCGAGCTCCGTGTCCACGCGGTCAACGACCTCGTAGGCGCTGGCGAGGTTCAGACCGGGGCGGATGCCCTGAATGCGGAAGTGATCCTCCTCATTGATCATGATGGAGATGCTCTGCTTGCGATCGACGACCACGGCGCAGCCGGTGGAACGTGCCGCATGCTCGCGGCTGACGAGATGACGCTCCACAAGCACCTGCTTGCGGATCTTGCTCAGGTCGGTGTAGTCCTCGCTGTAGCCATCACGCATTTCAGGAAGGTCTTCGACCACCGGGCGGGCGCGTTCCAGAAGTTCGATGCGCTGGCGCTCCTGGCTGAAGCCGGGAAACGGATAACCGCGGAGATTGCGCGCCAGACGCACCCGCGAGGTCATGACAACGTCGGAATGCGGGCCTGCGCCCTTCATCCAGTCGGCGGGATTTTTGATCAATGTGGCAAAGCGCATCATGGAGTGGCAGGTGTTGGATGTGGCAACATGGATACGCGTTGAATGACCCGCAAGGATGGCTCCGCCTGTGCCAAAAACCAGCGTCCTTCCCACCCTCTCATTTTGAGGAAGCCTTGGGCTGGAGACTTTCGATCTCGGATTTCAATCTTGCTGCGTCTTCGTAACGTTCCTCGCGCACCGCCAGATCCAGTTCGGCACGGAGTTTGGCAATGTCTGCCGGGGGCGGTGCAGGAGACGGAGACGTGGCAGGAGCGGGCGGAGGGGGCTGCTGAACGACGGAAGGCCGCTGCCGGGGCAGCATCTGCGGTGTGACGGGGCTCAGATGACTCGGACGCTTGCCGACGTGCCGCGTGCCCTTGTGCATGTTGCGCAGGAGGCCGTCCAGCCCGTCACGGAAGGCGGCGTAGCATTCCGGGCAGCCCATGCGTCCGATTTTTTTGAGCTGTGACGCAGTGAAGCCGCAGGCGTCGCACACGACCTCCATGGTTTCCGCTTCGGTGCGGTGCGAGGGGCTGAGAAAGGCCTCCGCGAGGCCGAAGCCGGTCTCCTCGGTCACGCCTTTGGCCTTCGAGCAGGTCTCGCACAGATTCACCGTGGTCATCTGACCGTTGATGATCTGGGTGAGGAACACCGTGGCTTCATTCTCGCAAACGTCGCATTTCATGGATTGAGTCATGCATATTGTTCATGCCACACACAAGTGATACGAACGGCAGCACGTACTGGTTATGACAGGTAATTGCGCCCGTCAACCAATGCCCTGAACTCCCAGCCATTCATCAAGCTCCACCTGCATCTGCGGATGCCTGGCAAAGCTGTAGTGAAATGTCCGGAACCCCAGCCTCGCGGCGGTCTCGATGTTTGGCAGCAGATCGTCGATGTAAAAGGTGCGCCCAGGGTCGAGATCGAGCCGGACGATCGCCTGGCGGAATATCTCCTCGCCGGGCTTCGCGCAGCCGGCCAGGTGGGAGTAAACACCGTCCTGAAAGTGCTGAAAGATGGGAAAGGCGCGCAGGAAGTACTGTTTGTGCAGTTCGTTCGTGTTTGAGAGCAGATACATCGGCGGCCTTGTCGTCAAAGCATTGAGCGTGGCCTGCATCGCCTCGTTTTGCGTGAAGATTTCACACCAGACCGCCGCGAATTCTGTAGCGGTGCCTTGAAACCCGGTCCGCTCCATGCCCTGGCGCACAAACTCGGCATCGTCCATGTCGCCGACCTCATACGGTCCCTTGATGTCGTCAAACAAGGTCAGCACCGTCTCCGCCGGATGGTCACAGCGCTCCGCCAGCCGCCGGGCGGCGATGCTGAAGTCGAAGTCGATGAGCACTTTGCCGACGTCGAAAAGAAGAACGGGCCGGGACATGGTTTGCTGGGCGCACAGGGGGCGCACGTCCTTGGGAGCTACTTCATCAGTTCCGCCAGCTTGGGCGAGATCGCATCCGCCCAGATCTGATAACCAGCAGGGGAGAGATGCAGAAAGTCAGGCATGACGCTCTTGTCGAGCTTGCCGTCGGCGGTGGGGAACTTGTCGCCGATGTCGAGGTAGAAGATGTGTTGGCCGTCGTCGAGTTTGCTGATGGTGGCATTCACCTGCTTAAGCTTGTCGTTTTGTGCATTGAGCTGGCCATCCGGCTTGCTGCCTCGCGGAAAAACGGCCAGCAGCAGGATTTTGGCCTGTGGCTGCTTGGCGCGGATGGTTTCGACGATGGCGGTGACGCCTTTGGCGATGCCCTCGGCAGGATCGGTGCCGGAGTTGTTCGTGCCGATCATGACGACGAACGCCTTGGGCTTGATGCCGTCGAGTTCTCCGTTTTGAATGCGCCACAGGACGTGCTGGGTACGGTCGCCGCCGATGCCGAAGTTCGCGGGCGTGTAAGCGCCGAAAGACTTGGCCCAGACTTCCTTGCCATTGCCCGCCCAGCCGGCGGTGATTGAGTCTCCGAGGAAGACGAGCTGCGCCTTGCCCTCCTTCGCGATGCCGACGAAGCGCTCATGGGAGGCGACAAAACCTGCGTTTGGTTTGCCATCGGGTCCCATCTTTGGCGCGGCCACATCCGGCGGCTGCGGCGGCAGTTTCACGGCTGGAACGGCCGGTTTGGCGGGGGCGGCAGGCGTTTGCGCCTGAATGGCGGCGGTGGCGAGAAGGAGGACGGCGAGCGTGGTTGGAATGGCTTTCATGCGTGTGGATTCTGAAGGGCTGGCAAGGTGGAGGCAATGTAAAAACCTTCGAGAAGCTCTGGAACACAAAAAAAACGCGGAGCCTGTTCCCAAGCTCCGCGTTGACGTTTGAGATGCTTTTTCGCTTACTTCGCCTGCAACGGCGCTGTTTCCGCGCCTGCGGGCACCTTGTCCGCTGCGACGATCTTCCACACCGCGCCGGGGGCTTCCTGGTACGGATCGGTCTTGCCGCCGTAGCCGGCGGTGCCGTGGCACAGGTAGAGCGCGCCGTCTTCACCTTCACCGCCGCCGGTGGGGCGCAGCGGGGTGTCGAGGTCGAGCAGCTCCTGCATCTGCCAAGCACCCGCACCATCGCGTTGCAGGCCCCAGATTTTGCCGGAACCCCAGTCGGCCACGAAGCACACGCCGTCGAGGCTCGGGTAATCCTTGCCGCGATAGACGCCGACGCCGATGACGCAGTTGCCTTGATCGACATGGCTGTATTCCGCGACGGGCAGCTTGCCGATCTGCGCCCAGCTTTCTGGGTTCACGCTCGTTTCGGTGCCGTCGGGGTTCTTCTTCAAGATCTGCGGGAATGGATGGCTGCCGCACATGGCCTTCCAGCCGTAATTGACGCCGCCTTTGCAGCCTGCTGGCTCCACATTGATTTCTTCCCAATGGTTCTGACCGATGTCAAAGATGTAGAAGTCGCCCGTTTTGCTGTCGAAGCTCATCGTCCATGGATTGCGGATGCCGTAGCTCCAGATTTCCGGCCGCGCTTTCGGCTGGACCTTCGAGAACGCCTCTTCGCTGATGCCGAACAGCGTCATCTGCTGCAGCGGGGTGATAAAAGGGTTGTCCTTCGGAATGCCATAGCCTTTTTCGGTGGTGCGGGTGTTCACGTCGATGCGCAGCACTTTGGCCAGCGTGGTGCTGAGATCCTGGCCGGCGTTCAGCACGTCGCCCTCCCAGCCGCCGTCACCGCTGCCGATGTAAAGATAGCCATCGGGGCCGAAGCAGATCTCGCCGCCGTTGTGATTGCAGTAGGGACGCTCAAGCTGCATCACCACGCGGGCGCTTTCTGGATCGGCCTGATCAGGGTTGCTGGCCTTCACCTTGTATTCGACGATGAAGCCGTCGCCGTTGAACCACATGTCGGAGTAGTGGATGTAGAAGAGGCCGTTCTCCTTGAACTTGGGATGGAATTCGAGGTCGTAGAGTCCCTGTTCGAGGAAGGAGCTGACGGTCTTGTCCTTGATGTCGAGGAATGCCTTTTTGAGCAGCTTGCCGTCCTTCACGATGCGCACCACGCCGGGCCGCTCGCAGATGAACACACGGCCTGTGCCGTCCTTCGGGCAGGCCACATGCACGGGTTCGACGAGGCCGTCGGCCACTTTGACGAGCTGGATGGCGACCGGTTTCGGCAGCTTGCCGCCGGGTTGCACGGGTTTCGGGTCTTCGGCGCGGGAGAGCGTCGGAACGGCGATGAGGCCGAACGCGAGCGGGAGGAGTCGGTTCAATTTCATGGGTTGGGTGGTGAAAGAACCGCGAGGTTATGAAACCGCCTCAAAATGGGCAAGCATGAAATCAATGCAGCCAATCGATGGCGGGATCGTGCATCCTCAGAGCGTCTGAATAAACCGGTCCGCCTCGGCGATAGAGCGGTTCATCTGGTCGAGCAGCCGCTGAATGTCGCCCTGGATGTTGTCCGCCGTGCCGCGCAGCGAGCCAATGGCTGCCGCGTTCAGATTGTGTTTCAAATAAAGCACCTGATCGCGAAACTGGCGCAGCACCGGGTCCATCGTCGATTCCGCGGCATGCAGGGAACGGGAAAGCGGCTCGAAGCGGCTGCGGGTTTCGGCCAGTTTGCGGCGGCTGTCGGCGGCGAGGCTCGCGTTCTCATACTGGCGGATCTCGTTTTCCCATTCGCGGAACAAATCACGTGCGACTGTGTCCACTTCGCGAATCTGCCGGCGAACGTCCGTAGCCTGGGCTTCGCAGTCCTCATACTCGCCTTTGAATCGGTTGTAGGCGCTTTCGAGGCTGCCGCCGTTGTAATTCGTCAGCTTCTTGAGCTGCGTCAGCGCGTCTTGGAACTGCTCACCCGCCTCCTTCTGCTCGCCACGCGCCTTTTTCACGGCGCTCTTGAGCAAATCCCGCTTCTCGTAGCCCAGCTTTTCCCAGGCGGCGTAATAGACGGTGTTGCAGGCGGCCAGGGACAAGGCCAGGCCGATGAGGAGGAGACGTGTGCGCATGGTGAACGGGATCAGCCCACGAACTTCAGTGTGCCCACCTGGCCAGCAGCCATCGCGGCATGCTGGGCGTCGGTGCAGGCGGAATTCGTCGGTGCGTCGGCAGGGGCTTCGTTTTTCTCGAGCAGACCATTGGCGGTCATCCAGGCTTCCACTTCGTCGCCGCTGATGTCGGCGAGCATCGTGCCGTTGATTTCGACGCAGGGGGACAGCGGCTGGCCGCTCTTCTGTTCCATCTCCCAGCGGAAGGCAGGGTTCTTGATGATGTCCTTTTCCTCGAACGGGAGATCGTATTTGCGGAAGATGGCGCGGACGCCTTCGCTCCAGCCACAGTAGGTTTTCAGGTAGGCGGTGATTTTGGGTGTTTGCATAAGCGCGTTGGGTTACGTCCCGAGATTAACGGGCGATACGGGGAATGCAACGACCTCTCCCTCCTTCGGCAGGTTGGGGGCGCTTTTCGAGATATAACTGACGCAGGCGCTGGGAAGGGTGCTATGCTTGCCGTCTATGATTACCCCAAAGCGTTCGTCTTTCATCCGCCGGTCCGTCGATCATGTCACTGATGAGCTGGTCATTGCGCTTGGGGGCGGGGCCGTCATCGAGTTCAAGCCTTTGTTCTCCAAGGTGTTTGAGGGATTGAAGCGCCGGAATGCCGTCAGCGGAGGCGAGGAAATGCTGCGTCTGCGCTGCTATGAGAAGCTGCTGAAGCTGGCTGGCAGCGGTCTGGTGGAGAAGAAAGACAAGACTTATCGAGGCCTCGCTGGCCTGGCACAGGCTTCGAGTGAATTCCGTCTTGCCCGCGCCGAGGCGTCCATCGCCGCGCGTGCGGCCGCCATTTCAGTCGTCTAACCATCACCTCAACCCCGAACGCACAACATGGCAGCACCCAATTACCAATTCGAAAAGCGCAAACGCGACAACGCTAAAAAAGCCGCCAAGGAGGCCAAACGGCTGAAGAAAAAAGAGAAAGGGGACATCCCCCACACGCCGGTGATCATCGCGCAGAACGAGCAGGCGGCTTTTGCGGACGAAGATGCGCCCACGGCAGATGACTCAGCCGTTACCGAATAGTCGGCAATCAGGGCCTATCGGGCCCACCCAAGCTTCTCCTTCAAAAACTCATACGTGCCCACGCCGTGGATCATGTGCGGGCCATCGAAGTGCTCGATGGTGGTGCGGTCGCCAATGAGGAGCTTGTTGTAGAGGCGGCGGACCTTGGCGAACTCGTAGTTCACCCATTCGTCGATGCCCACGCCGTCATTGTGGCCTCGCTCGACCATGAAGGGGCGCGGCGCGATGAGCGCAGCCATCTCCGCGTAGTTGAAGGTGCGGCCCATGTTCCACTCCCAGATCTCGTATTCGTGCGTGTGGATGTAGCTCATCGGCATGTCGTTGCTCACGCACTTGCGCACCCATTCGTTGAAATCGCCGCTGCAGATGCTCAGGCAGTAGTCGGTGAGCACGGCGGGCGTGCGCATGGCGGATTTCCCGCCGTAGCTCAGGCCGTAAAAGGCGATCTTGTCCTGCTGGGTCCATGACTGCGCCTTCAGCCATTCGAGAATGCGCTGATGCTGGCCGTTGATGACGCTGTAGAGCGTGAGGCCGAGCGGATTGAGCTTCCGCTGAAGTGTGCGGAACGCATGCATGCCGCGATACGGATTGTGCGGCGCAAAGGTCACGAATCCCTGCTCCGCGAGGCGCAATGTGAAGGCCTGATAGGCTCCGAAGGCACGCTGGGTCTCGTCGGTGGTGATCGTGTCCTCGGGGATGCCTTCCAAGCCGTGCTGGCAGACGACGACCGGACGCTTCTCGCCTTCCTTGAGATCCTTCGGCAGACACAGCCATCCCCACGCAAACACATCGTCCCACACGTCGAGCGTGACCTCGTAGATCGCCACCTTGTCCGTCTCGCGCACGAGGCGGCTCTTCGCATTCATCGGCAGATTTGGATCGGGCAGGCGGCCGATCACGTCATTCCAGAAGCGGTCGCGTTCACCGGCGGTGTGTGCTTCGAACTCGGGCACGGACTTGAGCGGCAGCTTCTTCCAGAACTCGGTGTTGCGCTCGATCTCGGTGCTGAAGAGCAGGCGCTGCGTGAAGGTCTCCAATTCGCGCACCAGGCGCTTCTGCCTTGTTGGGTCTGGCTTCAAATTGAAGGCCGCTCCCGTGACCTTCAGCGACTTCAGCGCGGCCTCCGCCGTGTCATTCGGGAAGAGATGGTGGATGATCTGGTCGTTCATCGTCTCCTGTGTGGCCGCGAGGATGCGGCTGGTGGGCGCGAGCACCTTCGCACGGGCGATTTCGGCGTTGAAGGCGGCCAGATCAGGCCCGGAGAGTCTTCCCGGCGCGGCGATGGCTCGCATCCCTTTTGGGGCCTCCATCGAGACGACACGGTTCGGATAAAACAAGTGCTGCAACACCAGCGGACGCGGTGCAATGAGGCTGGCGACCTCCGCATCGCCCAGATCACGCAGCAGGCCAAAGACATTGCGCTCGATCGGCTCCTGCCACACGCCTTCACGCGGTTCGAAGTAGCCCATTGAGTACACGCTGTCGATGCGCTCGTCGATCGCGGCGGCGTGCAGGGCCTGCATGCCGCCTTCGCCAACACCAGCGATGAGCAGCGGCACCTGCTCCGGCTGCGCTTTGAACCAATCCACGATGGAAAGCGCCTTCTGCACCTCGTAGCCGATGATGTGACGCCCCAGCTCGTAGCTTTGACGATACACCCACTCGCGATGCGACACGTTCGTCTTCACGTTGAACTTGTCGTTTGTGCTGAACTCTGAGTCACGGCTCACCAGCGCCGGGATGACGATCTCGCAGCCGGTGGTCAGCAGCCATTCGTCCACCAGCTTCTCCGGCGTGCCGTCGGCATCCGGCAGGTAAATCACGCGGGCATGCGGTTTCGCCTTCGGCTGCACATAAATGCCCTCGCCATGCACGCCCTCAAACACCGGCCAGCGCACGCGGAACACGCGGCACTGCTCCGTCTCAAGCAGCAGGGCAGGGGAGGCCGTGTCGCCCACGAATTCGAGCGCGGTGACCGGCAGACGCTCGTCCACGATGCCGATGGCCGCCTTCAGCTTCTCCCGCGTCGGCTTTCGGCCCGTCTTCGACTGCTCGATGAGCCGCAGCGCCATCTTGTCGATCCCCGCGACCATCGTGGCGGAGAAATCGGGGTTC